>PXDN01000164.1 GCA_003566375.1 Opitutia bacterium | reverse complement strand
GCACCTCGGGCTCGCGGGGAAAATCCGGCGGGAGCGGACGGACGCGGCCGCGCTCCTCCTCGACCGCCGCCTCCTGGTGCCGCTCCAACCATTCCCGGTTTTTCTCAAACCAAGCCCGGCGCTCCACCGTGTAGGCGGCGGAATCGTCGGCGAAACGGAGGCGGAGTTCGCGCATTTCCTCCGCGATCCACTCTTCACCGGCCGCCACATCCGTTTCGACCGGGCGGGTGGCGGAAGCGGTAGCGGCGGAAACCGCCAAGACCAAAACCAAAGCCGGGGACCAAACACCCCATGATAAAAGGCAAATTTTCATAAGCACGTTAGTGAAAAGGAAACCGCAAAGGGAAACCGGCCCGCGGGACGGCATGTAGCCGGAAAAAAAAGCCCCGCCCGGCGGAAACCGGGAAGGGCGCGTGAAAAAAAGGGGGGAAAAAATCAGCCGGGGTTGCTCGACGGGGTTGCTCGACGGGGTTGCTCGACGGGGTTGCTCATAATGCGATTATTAAATTCAGTCTAAATCTTGTCTGTCAATGGTTTATTTTCAGTTTTTTCAAGTTTCTCAGACAAGTTTAGAGTTTAGTAATTTCACGGTGATTTATTAGAATTTGGGATGCATTCTTGCATTTACCTAATACATGAAAGCTGTATTTTGGCTGAGTCACATCCTTGCCCGGCGGGATGATTTTGAAAAAACTCCCATGATCACTGAAAACAATGCTATGAAACAGGCCTGACGGGAATGCTCCCCCACTTACAAAACTGAAAGCGGACCGCACGGCAGGCCACGCCGGACAGGCGGGAGCCGGTCCCTTGCTCTACTAACAACCGCAACCCGGACAGCCCAACGTTGTCCGCCTGTCCGGCGTGACAGGGGAGATTGGCCCTACACTTGCAACGCGCATTCCGCCAGCTGAAGCTTGGCGCTCCTCTTACAACGCCAGGAGCGGCCTCACGGGAGTTCGGCCCTCCACTTGTAACGGCGGTTTTCTTCCTGGAGGGGCGCCCCTTCGGGGCCGAACACCCTTTTCGGAAACCCTCTAAAAAAAACGACGGGGTTCTTTCAAAAACGGCTTCCCGGTGACACCCAAAAACCGCGTAACGGAAAGTTGAGCCGAACCGGGAGTTTTTTTTCCTGTTGCCGGGAAAAGCCAGCGGACTACCAATAAAGCCCCTTTCATGCCGATCATTCGGAAAAGTTGCATCGAGGAGATTAAGGCGAGGGTAAACATCCTCGATGTGGTTTCGCACACGGTCACCTTGCGCAAGGCCGGCGCCTCCTTCAAAGGACTGAGCCCGTTCAACCAGGAAAAAACCCCCTCCTTTTTCGTCTCCCCCGACCGGGGCATGTACAAGTGTTTCAGCAGCGGAAAGGCCGGTGACATTTTTTCCTTCGTCATGGAAACCGAGCGCCTCTCCTTCCAGGAAGCGGTGGAGACCATCGCCGGACGCTTCAACATCGAGATCGTTTACGAGGAGGGCAACGCGCGGGCCGCCCAGCAACGCTCCCTCCGCCAGGAGTTGCTCCTCATTCACGAAACCGCCGTGGATTTCTTTCACCAGGCGTTTCTGGCCGACGATGCCGACGCCGCCTCGGTGCGCGAATATTGGATGGCAAACCGGGGGTTTCCGATGGAAGTGGCGGACGAGCACAAAATCGGCCTCTCCCCGGTCAACCAGCGGGAACTCACCGCCGAATGCCGCCGCAAAGGCATCTCCTTCGAGGCGCTCAAGGAGTGCGGCCTCTTTTATCAACGGGGCTCCCGCGCGGACGAAGCCTCTCTTCTCCCCCGTTTCCGGGGCCGCCTGATGATCCCGATCCGCGACCACCAGGGGCGGCCGATCGCCTTTACCGCCCGCCAGCTTGATCTCACGCCGGCGGACGACCCGTCGCGGGACGCCAAGTACATCAATTCACCGGAAACGCCCCTCTTCTCTAAAAGTCATGTGCTGTTCGGCTTGGAACGTGCCCGCATGGCGGCGGGGGAGGACAAGCCGTTTTTGTTGGTGGAGGGCCAGCTCGACACCATCCGCTGCTGGCAACATGGGCTCGACACCGCCGTGGCCCCCCAGGGCACGGCGGTCACGGAGGGCCAGCTCATGATGCTGCGCCGCTACGCGCCCGGCATCGATTGCCTGCTGGATGGTGACCGCGCCGGGCAGAAGGCGGCACTGCGGTTTCTGCCCATCGCCCTCAAAACCGGGCTCGACACCCGTTTTTTCGTTCTGCCGCCGGGGGAGGATCCCGACACCCTGCTGCGGCGCGGCGGAGTGGAGGCGTGGCGCGCCGTCGCCGCAAAACCGGTATCGGCCATTGCCTATGCCGCCGGAGCCCTCTTGCCCGATGTCGCCGCGGCCACGCCGGAGCAAAAAGCCCGCGCCTCGCGCTCGATGTTTGAATTGATCAGCCATTCCGATTCCGAAATCGCCCGTTCCGAATACATCCGCGAGGCGGCCGAAGCCATGAAGCTCGACTGGGCCGGTTTTTCGGGGGATTTCACCCGGTATCTCCACCAGCGGCTTCGCCGGGCACCGGTTGTGCCCGTGGAAAAGGAGACCGGAGAGACCCGGTCCCCCAAACTGACCACCGCTGAGGAAACCCTCCTCCACATCTGCCTGCATGATCCGAAGCTGGGCCGGGAAATCACCGCCGTCATCGACCCGGAATGGATTGACAGGGAGGACCGGCGGGGCCGGTTGCTCAACCGCATTCTGGCCGAAATGGAGCACGGACTCTGGGAGGGCGTGACCACTTTTTTGGACGATGTGGAGGACGCGGAAGAGCGAAATATGATTCACTCGCTTGCATTCTCGCCTCCGGCACACGAAGATTCTTCGCAAGTGGCCAACGAGGCCATTCGGCAATTGCACAAAACAAGCCTGTTAACTAAAATAAGAGAGATTGACCTTGAATTGGCAAACGCCAAGGATACGATAGACAGGGCAATTTTTTTGCAAAGAAAACGAAACGAATACCGGAGACTGTTATTGGACCCTCCGCGGATTTCCGCGCGGGGATTTTGATATTGATAGAATTATGCCTCGTAAAAAAGCGACCAAACCCGAGCCGGAAAACAAGGCTGTGGATCCGGCTCAGGCAGCCACCAATGAAAAGATCCGGCACCTGATCCGGCTCTCCAAGGAGCAAGGCTACCTGACATTCAGCGACATCAACAAGGCGCTGCCTGACAACGTGGATTCTCCGGAAGACATCGAAAACGTGATTTCGATATTGGAGAATCTCGAGGTGGAAATCCTCGACGCCGACGAAGTTGAAGGCCACAAAGCCCGCCAGGAAGAAGCCGAGGAAGAGGAAATGCGGGCCTCCCAGTATGACATTCTGGACGATCCGGTCCGAATGTATCTCAAGCAAATGGGCCAGGTCGCCCTGCTGACCCGGGAAGAGGAAGTTTCCATTTCCAAGCGCATTGAAACCGCCGAGTTGAACGCCCAGGACGCGCTTTTTTCCACCGGCCTCACGGGGAGTTTCCATTGCGAAATGGCCGACAAGCTCCTCAATCGCGAAGAGCGTTTTGACCGGGTGGTCTTGGACAAACGCATCGACAGCCGGGAAAATTATTTCCGCATGTTGCCCAAGTTGCTGGAGGAAACCCGCCGCTCGGAGAACAACGCCCAGAAGGCGTGGGACGATTTCGTCGCCGCCAAAAACGACGCCGACCGCAAGCGCGCCATGACCCGCTTCCGCCGCCACGAGAAATTGCTCAAGGGCAACTTCCGTAAATTTTCCTTTAAGCTGAAAAGTTTCGAGGATTTTCTCATCGGCCTCTCTCCCGTGCTGGATGAAGTCAACCGCATCAGTGACAAGCTCGAGGCGGCCAAGCGCCCCCGCACCAAAAAGGACAGCCTGATTGACCCGAAGGCCCTGCAAACCCGCCTCAATGAGATCGAAGCGGACCGGCGCATCGAACCGTTCCTCCTGGTCAGCACCATTCGCGAAGTCCGCAAACACATGCGCGAGGCCCACAAGGCCAAAACCGAAATGGTGGAGGCCAACCTCCGCCTCGTCATCAGCATTGCCAAGAAATACACCAACCGGGGACTTTCGTTTCTGGACTTGATTCAGGAAGGGAACATGGGGTTGATGAAAGCGGTGGAAAAATTCGAATACCGCCGCGGCTACAAATTCTCCACCTACGCGACATGGTGGATTCGCCAGGCGATCACCCGCTCCATCGCAGACCAGGCACGAACCATCCGCATCCCGGTTCACATGATCGAGACCTTGAACAAGGTCATGCAGGTGCAAAAACAGCTCCTGCAGGAACTCGGTCATGAGCCGACCCCGGAAGAAGTGGCCGAGGAGATGAACCTGCCGGTCGAACGGGTGCAATCGATCATGAAAATGGCCCAGCAGCCGATCAGCTTGCAAAGCCCGGTCGGGGACGGCGATGACACCAATTTCGGTGACTTCATTGAGGACAAGGGGGCTGAAAACCCTTACGACATGACCGCCTTCAGCCTGCTGCGGGAAAAAATCATGGATGTGCTGGAAAGCCTCACTGACCGGGAACGGCGCGTGCTGGCTCTGCGCTTCGGATTGGTGGACGGCTACAGCCGGACCTTGGAGGAAGTCGGCCGCCAGTTCAAAGTCACCCGCGAACGCATCCGCCAGATCGAAGCCAAGGCACTCCGCAAAATGCGCCACCCGACCCGCATCCGGCAGCTTCACGGCTTTTTCGACGCCGATTCGATGGAGGTGCAAATGAACAAAGCACCCAAGAACTGAAGGCGACACCCTCTTTTGCCACTGAAAGCTCCGATGTGAAAATCGGGGCTTTTTTTTGCTCCGGGGGAACCGGGCCAAAGCGGTGTGGCGCCACTTCCACACTCCCCCGCGCGACGCATCCCTCTCGAAAAACCCGGATTTCCCCTCTTCCGGCTTTTCACGGGAGGATTCTTTCTCCTAAACTGATCGGCAGTGAAAGCCACGCAATCCACAGCCCGTTTCCTCCTTGCGGCTCTCTTCTTGTTCGTAATCGTCCAAGCGGTGGCTTGGCTGACCGGAGCCCTCGGCGTTGACGGAAACGATACCTCCCCGGCCGAAACCATGGAGATTCCCCGCGAAGCCACCGGCACCCACAGCTTGGCCGAATGGCCCGCCGACGCCGGCCTTCCCTCGGGGGAGGCTCCGATCTTGCGGGCGGAGGTCGAGGCGGGCCGCCTGCCGCCGTTGCGCGAACGCCTGCCGGTCGATCCGTTGGTTATCGTGCCCCCCGAGCAGGAGGGACCTTACGGCGGAGCGTGGCGGCGCGCGGCCACCGGCCCGGCCGACATCAGCGCCATCACCCACCGCATCCTGTTCGAGGGCTTGGTCCGCTGGAATCCGGCCGGGACCGAGGTTTGGCCCAATCTCGCCAAATCCTGGGAAATTTCCGACGACGCCCGCGAGTTCACCTTTCACCTGCGCCGGGGCATCCGCTGGTCCGACGGCGAGCCGTTCACCAACCGCGACATCCGGTTTTGGTACGAGGACGTGTTGCTGAACCGCGAATTGACCCCGGTGGTCTCGCACAATTTCCGCCACGCGGGAGAGACGGTCGAAGTTGAATTTCCCGACGACCACACGGTGGTCTTTCGCTTCGCGGCCACCAACGGATTGTTCATGGAAAAAATGGCCACCGGCGGCAGCGTCATTCCCGTGGCCTACCCAAAACATTACCTGAGCGCCTTTCATCCCAATCACGTGGGCGAGGAGGAAGCCACCCGGCGCGCCCGAGAGCGGAATTTCACCTTCTGGTATCAACTCTTTGAGGACAGGTACGAATGGCGCAACGCGGAGATTCCGCGGCTTTGGCCATGGGTGATGCGCGACCCGCCGCCGGCCCAGCCGGTGCTGTTTGCCCGCAACCCGTATTACTGGAAAGTCGATC
This sequence comes from Opitutia bacterium, assembly GCA_003566375.1. Taxonomy (GTDB): domain Bacteria; phylum Verrucomicrobiota; class Verrucomicrobiia; order Opitutales; family T3Sed10-336; genus T3Sed10-336. Next base: position 1,392 of record PXDN01000164.1, on the reverse strand, counting down.
CCTCCGGCAACCAACTGCCCTACATCGACCGCATCACCCTCGACATCCTCAACAACGAAACCATCAACATGCGGGCCATTCAGGGCGGGATCGGCAAGCAAATGCGGCACCTCGAATTCACCAACCTGCCGCTGTTTCTCGAAAGGCGGGAACGGGAAAACTACCGCGTTCTTTACTGGTTGAACGCCAGCGGCGGTGAAATGGTGGTCGCTCCGAATCTCAACCACCGCGATCCGGCCATGCGGAAGCTTTTGCACGACCGACGCTTTCGCATTGCCCTCTCGATCGGCATTGACCGCGGGATGCTGAACGAAGCCGGGTTTTTCGGGCTCGGCCGGCCGCGGCAAATGGCGCCGCCCCGCTCTTCACCGTTCTATTGCCCCGACTATGAATCGGCTTATATCGAATACGATCCCGCCGGGGCCAACCGCCTGCTCGACGAAATCGGCCTGACCGAACGGGACCGGCGCGGCTTCCGCCTGCTCCCCGACGGCCGCCCGGTGCGGCTGGTGGTCGAAACCACCGAAATGATCGGCAACCAGCAGGTCCTGCAGCTGATGGTCGGCTTCTGGCGCGACCTCGGCATCCTGGCCGATTTGCGCTACCAATCCCGCGACCTCTTCATCCGCCGCCTGGAGGCGGTGCAGCACGACATCGCCGTCTGGACCGGGTCCGACGAGCAATTCCCGCTAATGGACGTGCGCTGGTTTTTTCCCTCCAATTCCATCGGTGCCTTCCAGGGGATCGCCTACGGGCGCTGGTTTGAAACCTACGGGGAGGCGGGTGAGGAGCCGCCGCCCGAAATCCGCCGCTGCATGGAGTTGTTTCGGGAAATTGAGCTGACGGTGGAGGCCGACAGGCGGCGCGAACTTTTTCAAAAAATCATCGATCTCAACCGGGAAAACCTCTGGATGATCGGCTTGATCGGCGAATTGCCGATGCTGGCCATCGCCGACAACCGCATGCGCAACGTGCCCGACGCGGCCATGAGCGGCTGGATTTTCCGCACCCCCTCCAACACCGCCCCCGAATGCTACGCTTATGATCCGGATTGGACTCCCCCCGCCCGGGAATCCCCCGCGGTCGAAACCGCCGAAAAATAAGGGCAGCATGACGGGGAAAACTTCGGTGCGGCCCCGGGGCTACAGCTTGCCCACCGCATTCCCTCAGCAAGGAGCGCCCGCCTTTAGGCGGCGAAACGAGGCCCCCGGGGCTCCTGTTTGCCCACCGCATGCCGCCCACTGAAGTGGGGCGCTCCTGCTTGCCCACCGGCATGCCCTCAGCAAGGAGCGCCAGCCTTCAGGCGGCGAAACGAGGCCCCGGGGCTACAGCTTGCCCACCGCATGCCGCCCACTGAAGTGGGGCGCTCCTGCTTGCAACGCCACCATCAAG
>PXDN01000061.1 GCA_003566375.1 Opitutia bacterium | reverse complement strand
TGCGCATCGATCCGATACAAGGGAAACGGCCGGGCTTCCGCCGCGTCGGCCTCTTCCGCCTCCGAGAGGCGGTCCGAGACCGGCAGGGTGGAAAGCGTCCGCAGCCACACTTCCCAAGCCCGCAGCAGCATTCCCCGGGCTCCGCTGAATTCCAAGCGGGTCATCACCTCCACGGCCTCCTCCACCGAAGCCCCGGCGGAAAACGCGTCGGCCACCCGCGGGGGCAGGTTGTGGGCCTCGTCCACGATGAGCAGGGTTTCGGCCGGGTCGAAACCGGGTTGGTCTTCGAACAAAACCGCGTGGGCGGGCGAAAAAACGTAATTGTAATCCCCGAGCCACACGTCCGCGAACGGCAGCAGGGAGCGGGTGATTTCGTAGGGGCAGACACCGGCGCGCCGCCCTTCCTCGCGCAGAAACGGCAGATCGAGGTCAAAACCGCCCGTGGTGAAAAAGCGGGCCAACCCGCTCTCTTCCCAGCGCGACTCCAGGTTGCGCAGGTAGGAGCAGGCTTCGCGCGTGCAGAAAAACTCGGTGTTCACGCAATGCTCGGCTTTGTTGCGCACCTGTTGAAAGGCGACCGGGCCGCCTTTTCCCAGCATCCGCCGCAGTTCGGCCGCCGCCTGGAGTTGGCCGGTCGATTTTCCGGTCAGGTAAACCACGCGGGAGAACGCGCCCTCCCGCAGCGAGCGGAGGGCGTGTTCGAGAACCGCCGCCGTTTTGCCAAAGCCGGTCGGCGCCTCGAACAAACCGGTTTGCGCCCCGCCGAGGGCCTTCCGCAAATCCTCCGCGGCCGTTTCCTGCCCGGGCCTCGGCACGGGAAAAGCCGGGGCGAAGCTGAAATCGCGCAACCGGTCGAGATGCTCCCGGCGTGTCTCCAGAAAACGGACCAGCCGCTCCAGTTGCCCGGCGAACAGTTCGCCCGCGGCCGCGCCGGGGCGCACCGTTTGGGTGATGCCGGTCCGGAATTCTATGAAAACCAGTTCGCCCTCCACCGGCAATCCGCCCGTGTCGTTTGTAAGTGGATACAGGTGCGCGTAGGCCGCCAGTTGGGCAAACCAGGCCGGGTGACCGGCCAGCAGGTCGGATTCATGGGCGGGCAGGGGACGGTCGGTGGTTTTCAATTCGCGCAGCAACACCGCATCAGCCGTCCGCTCGACTTGGTCGATCCGGCCCCGCAGCTCGAAAATCCAGCCCGCGTGCTCCCAGCGGGCTTCCACCGGAACCTCGAAGGCGGCCGCCGCCCCCGTTTCGGCTTCCCGTTTTTGCCGTAGGGCGGTGTGCCAGGCTTGGCCAACCTCCGCCCGCCAGGTTCCCCGGGCGCGGCCGTCGCCGCCGGAGACCGGCCGGTCGGTGAAACCGGCGAACTCTCCGACACTGAGCGTGACGGTGCGGTTGGCGAGGGAGACGCGCATGGTGTGATGACCGGGTGGGAGGGAAAACTTGCCAGCGCCGCCCGGTTGATGATTAACTCATGAGCAAGCCGCGATTTTTTCAATATGCAATACCGACAACTTGGCAAAACCGACCTCAACGTCTCCCGCATCTGCTTCGGATGCTGGCAGCTCTCCCCGAAATTCTGGGGCGACATCTCCATTGATGAGTGGCGCGGGGCCGTCCTGCGGGCACTTGAAACCGGGGTCAACTTTATCGACACCGCCGACGCCTACGGGGACGGGGAAGCCGAGACCGAGCTGGGCAAGTTCATGGCCGCCGAAAAGCTGCGCGGGAAATTCGTGCTCGCCACCAAATTTTATTGGAATTTCACCCAGAGTGAGCGTTTTCCCGACACCCGCCACGACCACATCATCCAGGCCTGTGAGGATTCCCTGCGCCGGTTGCAAACCGATGTGATCGACCTATATCAAATCCACGCCTGGGACGCCCTGACCCGCCCCGACGAGGTGGCGGCCGCTCTGCTGCGCTTGAAAAAGGAAGGCAAGGTGCGCTGGTTCGGGGTCAGCAATTTGAACGTCGAGCAAATGCGGCTCTACAACCGGCATTTTCCGGTCGATTGCCTGCAACCCCCCTTCAGCCTGCTGGCCCGGGAAATCGAGGCGCGCGAATTGCCATACTGCTTGGACAACCGCATCGGCGTCATCGCCTATTCGCCGCTTTACCGCGGCCTGCTCACCGGCAAATACAAGCCCGATCACGTGTTTGAGGATTCCCGCGCGAAAACCCCGTACTTTTACGGAAAGCCGTTTCACCACTTGTTGAACGGCATCGGCGAGTTGGGGCCGCTGGCGGAGAAGCACGGGTTGAGCATTCCCCAGCTGGCCATCCGCTGGGTGTTGACCCACCCGGCCCTGACCAGCGCCATTGTCGGCATCAAAAACGCCGACCATGTCGCCACCATCACCAAGGCGGCCGAGGCGGTGTTGCCGCAGGATGACTGGCACCGGGCCGCCGGCATCATCGCCAACGCCAAGGCGGGCGCCGACAAACTGCTGGCCGCCGGGGATTGATGGGCGGGCGCGTTCACCGGTCTTCGGAAACCTCTTTCCATCCCAGGCCCAGAACGGCTCCGGCCACGCCGGCCAGTCCAAACAAGAGCAGGGCGCCCGGGACTGAAAAAACCGAGGCCACCGCTCCGACCAAACCGGAGAAAAGAAGCAGGGCGCCGATCACGGTGTTGCTCACGGCCACGTAATCGGTGCGTTTGTTACCCTCGGCCATGTCCACCAGGTAGGTTTTGCGGCCGAGCCGCACGCCGGCGTGGGCGACGCCAAGCACGAAAAACGCCGCCGGATAAAACCAGCGGGCGGCTTCGGCGGGTGGCGATAACCATGCCCATGCCGCGGTCGTGACCGACATGATTCCGGCCATGCCGCCGGCGGTGGCAAACACGAGGCGGCTCGACCTGTCCGCCCAGCGGCCCCAGACCGGAGCGCTCACCAATCCGGCCAACCCCTCAATCGCGATGAAAATCCCGAGAAACGCGGCCGCACTGCCCAAATCGCCGCGGGCCAGGGTTACGTAAAAAGGAGCCGCCAGACCCGATCCCATGGCCAGGGCTCTCCCGATCACGAAGCGGCGGAAAGGGGGATCGTCCCGCAAAATCGACAGCTTGGCCAATGCTTCCGCCACCCCGTTGGCCCCGCCGCCGGTTTCGCCCGGTTCTTCCCGAATGCGGCCGTAGAAACCGGAGGCGGCCAAAAACAAGAGACCGCCGCCCAATGGCAGAAAAATGTAGGGGAGGCGGGAATCCGCGCCGGAGGCGAAGCTGAACAGGAGGCCCGCACCCATCGCGCCGAGTCCGGAAACCGCTGAAATCCAGCCCGCCAACCGGCCGCGGCGGCTTTTGGGAATGGTTTTGCCCAAGACATCTTTGTAAGCGACCGAGCACGCCCCGCGCGCCAGACTGAACACCGTCAGCAACGCCAGCACCAACAGTCCCGCCGCCAGTCCCTCCACCGCCGTTACGGTGAGGGCGATGCCTCCGAGGCAGGCCCCTTGGATCAGGCTGCCCAAAACCCAGACGCCTTTGCGGACCGGTTTGCGGCGCACCCATGCGCCGATCAGAATCTGCGGGAGCATGGAGCCGGATTCCCGCACCGGCACGAGCAGGCTGGAAATCCACGCCGGGGCGCCGAGGTGCCCGAGCAGCCAGGGAAGGGTGGTTTTGGCGCTCCCGAGGCGGTCGCCGATGCTGGTCAGGGTGTTGGCGGCCAGGGTGTGGAAAAAACTTCCCGGCGCCCGGCGGCAGGCTTCCTCGCTGATGCCCTTGCAAACCCGGCCATCATCGTCCTCCGCCAACCGTTCATAGATGCTTTCCATCCAGCGCGGTTGCGGGGCGGTTTCGGAATCAGGCGATGGGAAGGTGGACATGGGGAGCCGTTTCTCACGGCTGGCGGCGGTGGGGCCGGATGAATGGCAGCAGGGGGCTCTTGAAGGTCACCGAGCCCCAGTAATCACTGACTTGGCTGCCCGGCGGCGCGATGGCGTCGATTTCATCCAAATCGGTTTCCGTCAACTCAACCCGCAAACTTTCCAATCCCGAGCGCAGGTGCTCCCGTGCGCGCACGCCCAGGATCGGAGCGGTGACGGCCGGTTGCTGCCGCAGCCAGGCCAGGGCGAGTTGGGCGAGGGGGATGCCCAACCGGGCGGCGACCGGTTTCAGCTCTTCGGTTCGCCGCAGCGCCTCCGGCGACAACCGTTTGCCGGCTCCGGCGCGGGCCTTGGCGAAACGGCTGCCCTCCGGAGCATCGTCTGCGGAACCGTATTTTCCGGATAAAATGCCGGTGGCCAGCGGCGCCCAGGGAATCAGGCCGATGCCTTGCCGGAGGCAGGTGAACACCAGCTCCTTTTCCACCCCCCGGTCGAGCAGGTTGTAAGGCGGTTGTTCCGTGACAAACCGGGGCCAGCCGTGCCGTTGGCTCAGGGCCACCCCCTCGGTGATCAAGGTGGAAGCCCATTTGCTGGTGCCGACATGAATCACTTTCCCCTGCCGCACCAGGGTGTCGAGGCCCAGCATGATTTCATCCACCGGGGTGTGCAGATCCATGAGGTGGACTTGGTAGAGGTCGATGCGGTCGGTCCCCAGCCGCTTGAGGCTGGCTTCGCAGGCCCGGATCATGTAAAACCGGTCGGAACCCCGGTCATTGGGGCCGTCACCGGTCGGGCCGGTGAATTTGGAGGCCACCACCACTTGGTCCCGGTCCCCGGTTTCGGCCAGGGCTTGGCCGAGGATTTCCTCGCTGCGCCCGCCATGGTAGGTGTCGGCCGTGTCAAAAAAATTGATACCGGCCTCCCGCGCCTCTTTCACAATGGCGGTCGCCTCTTCCTGGGAGGTGGCGTCCCCCCACGTCATGGTGCCCACGCACAAGGGAGAAACCCGCAGGCCGGATCGCCCCAAATATCGGTATTCCATTCCGCCAGAATGGGCATCGGACCACTCCCGCGCAAAACGATTTTTTGGAATGCGACAGGGCCGGTCCGCAACCGGTCACGGGGCCGGTGGCGGACCGTGACCGGAATGGTTGGCTGTCTAGCGTGGGAGCCGTTGCGGGACGCGGACGGGGGTGCGCAGCCAGCTTTCGAAGCGGCTGTTGACGTGGTCGTAATGGCGGGACCACCACTCGGGGTTGCTGTGAAACGCCTGGGCCAGGTTTTCGGCGGCGGTCGGAAGGTAGGGGCGGATTTCATCCGCCACATGGGCCATGGAGGATTTTCGCACGGGACCGTATGAGATGTATTTCGTCTGATTGGCAAGACTGCGGGTGGAGGTGGCGAAACGAATGAAATCAAACGCCCTTTCCGTGTTGCGTCCGTTCCTGGGAATGCCCCAGACGTCCATAAAAGTGATCTGGCGGTCCCAAAGAATATCCAAATCGGCACCGCGCCGGTTGGCATCGAAAACACGTCCGTTGTAAACCGAACCCATGGCCACATCACCGCTTTCCAGCCAGGCGATGGCTTGTTCGCCGTCGGTCCACCAGCGGGTGACCGCTTTGACCCGGTCGAGTTTGCGAAACGCCCTTTGCAGGCCCTCGCTGGTTTCCAAGGTGGAATAAATCGATTCCGGATCCACTCCGTCGGCCAGCAAGGCCCATTCCAAGTTGCCGACCGGCGTGCGGCGGAGGGCCCGGTCGCCCGGAAAATCAGACAGGTTGAAAAGATCCTCCAGCCGGGAGGGAGCGGGAGTGCCGCGGCGGTGGGCGATTACCTTGGAAAACACGATGTTCCCCACTCCGTGCGGCAGGAGACTGCCTTCAATGAAATCTTCCCGTGCGGAGGCGCCGTCGGCAGCGGGAGCGAGTTGATCCGGGTTGATCGGTTCCAGCAAACGCTCCCCGGCAGCCCGGATGGCGTCGAATAATTCAAAATCGACCACGTCCCAGCGAACGTTGTGAGAACGGACTTGGGAGCGGATTTCCCCGATTCCGCCGCTGTATTCCAAAACCTCGACCGTGACACCGGTTTTTTCCTCGTAATCCCGGATGAAGCCGAGGATTTGGCTTTTCGCGTAAGCACCTCCCCACGTAACCACGCGCAAGGTTTCGGCCGACATTGGCAGCGCCATGCCCAGCAACAACAGGGCGACCGCCATGATTCCCCGCGGGCGGACGCGGGACGCGATTTTACTTTGAATCGAGATCATCACCAATAATACCCCAAATTAACGTTGAAACGATTCATCCATGAACTTTCCCCGCCGCCGGCGAGGGAGCCGTTTTGGAAAAAAGGCATGTTTTTAGCTTGTATCCAATCCACATATACGAACAACGGCCCCATCCCGAAGGCCGCGCCGATGGTGTTGATTTTCGAATCGCGGAATCCGCCGGATTTGTGGAAGAGCAAAGAGTAATTGTTGTAAACAACCAGTTGGTCAACGCGCGCCCAGGCAACGGGCACGGTGTAGGCCACGTTGCCAACCGCGATCATTCCTTTGGAAGCAATTTCATAACTGGTGCCCAAGGCGCCAAGGGTGACGGTTTGGCCACTGACGCCCGGCGGGTTTTTCGGGTTATATTCGTAGCCGGCGAGTTGGGCTTGGAAGTTCCACCGGTCGATTCGCGTGTCCACATGGCCGGAGAGCGCCCAGTGGTGTCCGGTGGTTCCGGTGGTTCGGTTAAACAAGCCGGCGAATTGCCCGGACATCCCGATTTCGTGGGTGGCCCGCCCGCCTGGCCCGAAGGTGCGGGCCAATCTCGCGTTGACCCGGTTGATCTCCTCGTTTTGTTGATCGCCGACCCGCACCACGTCGAAGGCGTAGCGGTTGAGGCTGGTGGAGTCGCCCAACTCCTCGTTTTTATAAAAGGCGAGACGGAAATCCCAAGGATCCGCGGCGTTCACATACTGAATCCCCATGTCGTGGTTGTCAGCCAGGCCGGCGTAATAGGGAACGCCAAACCAGTAGTTATGGGCCGCATACGGCAACAACCCGAACGGCACTTGGGAAACCCCCAGTTTGACTCTGCCGCGGGAACCGAAATCATACCCGATCCAGCCGTGGTGGAGCGTGTTCATATAGGGGTAAAAGCGATACTGCGCGGATATCAGAAAGTCGTTCTTCTCTCCCTGAACGCCGAGGCGGAATAATTCGAAGCCGCTGTCGCCGGCGCGCTTTTTGGAACCGCGGTCGAAATCCCGGACGGAGGCGTTGAACCGGAGTGCTCCCGTGATGCGAATGCCTTCATCAGCGGGGTCCGGATCGGCGGATACGATCCCGGCCTGCTGCCGGTCCTCCAAATGTTCGGGTAATTCTTCAAAATCAACGGGGACACTTTCCCGGGGGTCAGCCAATGAGGGTGGGATTTCCTCCCGCGTGGGTGCTTCCCGTTCCAGCCGTTC
>PXDN01000087.1 GCA_003566375.1 Opitutia bacterium | reverse complement strand
TGACCTTGCGGCTGACCACCACCCCGTTCGGAATGTTTCCCGCCGCGTCGCCGGTGGTGTTGGCCAACAGCACGCGTCCGTAGTTGTCAGCGTCTTGGTAATCGAAAACCAAACCGGCGGCTCCGTGGTTGAATTGATGGATTCCAAGGTCCACCACGTAGTTGGTCAGGCCGGTTTCGGGCGCCAGCAACACCGGGCCGTCAGCGTCGGCCGAGGCCATGGAATCGGTGGCTCCGGTGGTCCCGCCCTGGGAAGCGACCTGGGCGATGGTGCCGTGGGCGCTGTTGCGCCAGTTGCCGCCGAGCCCGGAAACCCCGTCAAACGGGTTCTCCCAGCCGGCGGGCAAATCCTCGGCCAAGGGAGCGGCGGACCAATCTTCCTCAAAGACAGCGGTTCCGTCTTTCACCACCCGGAAACTTTCAAACAGAGTGCCGTTGTCCACCGGATTCCAGTCCGGGGGAACCGGGCCGCCGGGAGCGCCGCCCTGAGCCCAGGTCCCGAGACCCGCGCGACCGGTCAAATGGTCACCGTCGAAGATGAAGAGTTCCACCTGAGAGTTCGGATCAAAATCGGGGGTCGGCAAAAAGACGTTCCAACCGATCACCCGGACCACGAAGTTGAACCCGTCCTGCTCCACCGAAACGCGCACCCGCTTGTACCAGGCAACGTCTTCCGGGTCGGTGCCGATGGAACCGGTCATGCCGAGATCGGTGTATTCGCCGTTGACCCGCTTTTGCACAGACACCCCGAACAAAGGACGGTTTTGCGCGGGGTTGATCTCCCCGCTGACCACCACCCGGTACCAGTTCATTTCGTCCTGGTAGCGGAAATAGAGAGCGGTGCCGTCGTCGTCTCCCACCGAAAACACGGTCTCCACCGTGGAGTTGCTCCAATCGGGGTCCCATGCCTCCTCGCGCAGGATCATGCGCGGGCCGTCAAAACTGACGTTGGGCACCGGCGTGATGGTGGAGCCGTCCGGAGCGAAGGGCAACAGGGCGCTGCGGTTGTGGTTCGTTCCCTCCCACACCCCGCGGAAGCCCATGCCAAAATCACGAATGACCATCCCGCCGGGAAGCTGCGGGTCGCGCTGGGTGTTTTCCCATGGGGAGATGGCCATGTTGTCGAAGGAAACCAGCTCCTCGGCAAAGGTCGGATTGGTGCCGCGTTGGTACTCCTCCAGGTTGTTAAAACCGTCGTTGTCCTGGTCCTCAAGGGCGGTGGGGGAAAGGTCGCCGAAAAATGAAAGCTTCCAGTCATCGGGAATCCCGTCGCCATCGCTGTCGGCATCAAACAAAGCGGTTAGAGAAAACGGCCTGTTCATCGGCAAACTGAAAACGGACGCGCTGTTTACCCACTCCCCGGTCCAGCCCCGGAACATGTGGCCGGGAGACGGGGAAGTCGCCAACGTGAGGGTGTCACCCGCGAGAATCCAAACGGAATCCGAGCCGGTCACCGGCGTTTCCCCGTGGCTGGAGCTTGCGGTCACGCTCCCCTCGCCGACCGTTGCCAACTGAAGCCGGTGCTCGAGATCCCAGTTCCACGTTAAGGTAGTCGCTTGGTTGAGGGTGAAGGAAGTCGAATTCGATGTGCCCGAGGCCGGTGCAGAACCGGTGGCGCTCCAGCCGGTCAACCGGTTGCGGGTTCCCTCGCTCACCGATATGATCTCGGGAGCGGTGGCGGTGATGGAGGTGCCCACCGGATGAATGCGGAAACCGGGAACCGGATCGGTGCCCTCTTGGCTGGATTCGATGGTCAGCGGCGTCTGGCCTTCCGGGGCGACGATTCCCTTGACAACCGGACCCACCACGCGCCCGAAGGCGACGGTGTTCGTCGAAGTGGTCGCATTATTGCCCCAGGCATAGAGCCGGAACGTCACGTTCGTCCCCGCCGGCACATCCTGGAGGGCGGAAATATGAGTCAGGTCAATCGGAGGGATGGGGTCGCCGGGCGAGGTGGTTGTGTTCGGACGACCGGGAACATCCTGCGTCATCCAGGCATAGAGCGGAACGGGGTCGGCTGACGCGGTCCCGCTGGTGCGTCCAAGGTAATTGAAGAAAGTTTCCTCCCAGCCGATCTCCGTCCAAACCGGACCGGTGGGCGGGATGGTGACCCCTTCGGTGGCAAATCCATCAAGGCTGTATTGCCACTCGTAGAACATTGGACCATTGAGCGCCGATCGGCGCAGCGATGCCTCAAGCGCTGAAAACGAGGCGAGGTATCCCTCTTCAACCGTAAGGCCGAGTTGGAAATAAGCTCCGGCCGACAGGGAACTCTCCCGCGAGGTTTTCCCATCCCATCCGTTCGACGAAAAACCGTTGGTGAGGCCGGCCGGGTTGACGCCCGGCCCGACACTCAACACCATAGGTGAAACGCCCACCAGATCGGTGGCCGCTTCCAATGTGGGATCGACGCTGCCGATAACGTCGTAATGCAGAATCGGCCCGAGGGGACCGGCGGACCTCAGCCACAACCATGTCACCGTGGTGGGTTCGGTGATGGTGAACGTCACGCTGTTGCCGGATCCTTCGGCGGGCGCGGACCCGGTCGCGGTCCAGCCCACGGTTTGATAAAAGCTTCCTTCAAATTCCACTTCCCCGGGGGTGGAAAGGGTCACTTCCGAACCCGATGCATACAGGTGAAAGCCGGGTTCGGGACTGGTGTTGGGCAGTTCGGAAATCACCTCCACCAGGATTTGATCCACGGCATCCGGGTCCTCGATCACCGTCCCTTGGACCAGCGGGCCATCCATGCGCCCGAAACCAAGGGTGTTGGAGGAGGAGGTGCTGTCATTGCCCCAGGCAAAAAGGGCGAAGGTCACCGTCGTCCCGCCGGGAATGTCCTGCAGTTCCGCAATGCCGCTTAAATCGAATGTCGGCATGGGGTTGCCGGGGTCCGAGACATTGCCGCTCTGACCTGCCAGATCCGGCGGTAGCTCAAATTCATCGGCATAAGAATCCGGCGCGCCAAAACGCATGTATTCCTCCGGATTGGTGGAGGTGGGAACGTTTGAACCGGAGGCCCGGCCCCGGTAGGTGAAATCGACGATTTTCGTTCCAGGGGTGGCGAAACCGTCGAGGCTGTATTGCAGTTCCATGAACATTGGACCGTTGAACGCCGAGCGGCGCAACGAGATGTCCAAGGATGACAGCGAGGCAAAATTGCCCGGAACAACCGTGAGGTCGAATCCAATGTATTCGCCGTTGGCCAGAGCGGTCGCGCGACTGGGATTGCCGGTGGTGAAATCGTTCGCGCTGAAACCGTTGGTCAGCCCTCCGGCCCCGACACCGGGGCCCCTTAACAAACCGGACGACTCCAGCCCATCGGCCATCACCGACGGCTCCACCGTCGGCACCGGAGCGTTTGGCACGCCGTCAAGATTCCAAAAAAGGATCGTCTCCGCGCGCAGGGACAGGGAGGCGGAGGAAACAATTATAAAAGCAGGCAAAAGCCTGCGCACCCATCGCTGGGTAAAGGTTCGCCCGGAAAAATTCAATTCCGGAGAGGAAACGTTGCCAAGGAGCTTTGTAATCATGGGTTCGTAACAGTAACAGGGTTTGTGTTCAATTCACTAACTTGCAAAAAACTTTCGCTATGAGAATTTTTTCTGGATAATCTGTCAAGGCCATTCTGGCTGGTTTTTCCACCGCGGCGAGAAAAAATGAATCCCAAAAGGAAAGGGTTTGGACAAAATAAGATGACTTTCATCGGACCATAATTAGCCCGAGTCTGTTACAAACGCATGACAAACCGGTGACAATCCGGAGATGAACAAAAAAATCCCCCACTTGGGGTTTCCGGGCACACCGGCGAAGGCCCCCCAAAAACCGCGGGCTTGTCCTTTTACGGCTTTTCCGCATTTTACCCGAGTCCACCCCCTGTGATCACCAAAACCAAACCAGTTGGCATCATGAGAATCCCGATCTTTGTTTTAGCCATGACCACTCTCTGCGTTTCCGCTTTTGGGGAAACGCCGGCTGACCCGTTGCGCGTCGGCACCCGCGAGGCGCCGCCGTTTGCCATGAAAACCGAAACCGGCGACTGGACCGGTTTGGCCATCGACCTCTGGCGGGAAATCGCCGCCGACCTTGGGGTGGACTTCACCTTCCAGGAAGTCTCCCTGCCGGAAATGGTCGATGGCGTGGCCGCGGGACGCCTCGACGCCGGAGTGGCCGCCCTCACCATCACCGCCGAACGAGAGCGCCGGGTCGATTTCACCCACCCGTTTTTCACTTCCGGCCTAGGCATCGCGGTCCGCGACACCGGCGGGGGCATCAACTGGCTGGGAGTCCTGCGCGGCTTTCTTTCCCCCGCCTTTTTGACCGTGCTGATCGCCCTGGCCGGCGTGTTGATGGCGGCGGGGGTCGCCATCTGGTTTTTTGAAAGAAGAAAAAACCACGACCAGTTCGGCGGAACCCCGGTGGAGGGACTCGGCTCCGGCTTCTGGTGGTCGGCCGTCACCATGACCACCGTCGGCTACGGCGACAAATCACCGGTCACCCTCGGCGGCCGGCTGGTCGCCCTGATCTGGATGTTCACCAGCGTGATTATTATCTCCAGCTTCACCGCCGCCATCGCTTCGTCGCTTACGGTTTCCAGCCTCGCCTCCCCCATTCAAGGCCCGGCCGACCTGGCCCGCCATCAGGTGGCCGCCGTGCGCGGCTCCACCGGCGCCGACTACCTGCTCGCCCGCGGCATCCGGGTGACGGAATTCGCCTCGGTGGCCGAGGCTCTGGATGCGTTGAAAACCGGTCAAGTGGAAGCGGCCGTGCACGACCGCCCGATTCTCCAATACCAGTCGCGCTTGGTGGGAGACGTCAAAACCCTCCCCCACTCGTTCCAGCGGCAGGACTACGGCATCTCCCTGCCGCCCGAAAGCCCCCTGCGCCAGGAAATCAACGTGGCCCTCCTGGAACGCATCGCAGGCACTTGGTGGTTGTCCGAAAAACAGCGCTGGTTCGGCGAAGAGTGATCCGGGCGAGGATGCGTTCATACGGTCGAACGCGGAAACAGGCGGTCGTCCTTGCTGCCTTCCGTTTTAGTCGAGTTCGCGCACGATGTAAAAACCGCGCGTTCCGCCGAGGTCGATGATGATCGCGGTGGTGCCGTCGCCGTCCGATGGCACAATCTCGACGAGCGTGTCGAACGAATCGTGAAGGTCGGGCGAGTAATAGACGCCGTAGGATTTTCCTTCGCGGCTATCCCAGGTGAGGAGGGCTTGGGCGCCGTCGCCGTCCAGACGGGTGAAACGCACGCTGCGGCGAAAGGTTTCCGGATCGGGAGGAGGGGTCGTGCCGTTAATCGGGCCGGTTTCGTATCCGCCCGTTTCGCCGGCGCGATCCCACCAGGCGCGGTGTTCGGCCATCGGATCACCCGTCGTTTCAAACTCGGTGTATTCCCATTCGATGAAACGATATTGCAGCGCGATCGTCTCGGGAACGCGTTCCGGGTCGGTCCGCCCGGATAGCTTTACTTTGTAAATCGAGATGTCTTCGAGGCGCACCCGGTAGAATTGAGTCGTCCCGGCAGTCTGGCGGACAAAATCGATGACGGCGGCGGGGAAAATCCGTCCGGCGGCGCACGCTTCTTTCAGCAACGGCGTGGCTTTGTCGAGCTGTTTGGCGATGGTGATTCCGGAGAACTCCGCGCCGGACTCCCGGCCGTCCCCTTCTCGCGCGATGCCATGGGACACCGAGGAAATCTCGATCCACCCCTCCCGTTCCTTGGTCTGAGACTCCCCCTCGATCCCTTCGATGAAGAGGTAGGCCCCGTAATTCCCGCGGGCCATCGTCCCGTGAAGGACGAAGACGGCGATCATGGTAAAAAGGACAAAGGCGCGCATGGGATCCTGTTTCAATGAAGATTGAAAATTTGGGGAATCGGTCAATCCACCTCCGTGTTCGCCAAGACATCCCAGCCTGCGCGGGTCACGCCGCCCGCTGAACCGTCCGCGAGAGTCTCCGTGTAAATCCATTCAATCCGCGAATAGGTCATGGTGAGAGATTCGGTCGGGCGTTCGTTTTCAACGGTTCCCTCCACCGAGGTGGACGCGATCAACACATCGCGCAACTGGATTTCGAAATACGAAAAGTCCCTTCCCGCCTTGCGCGCAACGAGCGTGGCGTCGGAAAGGTGATTGCCGGAAGCGCAGGCGAGCATCAGTTTCGGCGAGGCCTTGTCGAGGGCTTTTCCCACGGCCAATTCAAGGAAAACAGCTTGTTCCCCCGGTCGCGTTGAGCCCCATGAGGGTTCCGGATGGTGAAGCCCGACCGAGAACGATTCGACCTCGATCCAATCCTCGTGGTCCTTGTCGGACACCTCCCCGTCGATTCCATCGATTTTCAGGAAAAATTTCGTCGTTCCGGCAGCGGAGGCTGCGAATCCAAAGGTGATCGCAATTGCGAAAATCAGGCTGGCGTAAAAATTTTTCATTTTGTGTTTTGGTTTGAAGTCATGGGGGCGGTTTATACGTAAAGACACGAATCATTTATCTTTAATCCGCCGAGTCGGCAAGGGCAAAAATTCGAGCGCCCCCACGCGAGACCCCTTCTCGGCAGCCTCTTCGAAAATCTGGTCGTCATCGAAGCCCTCAAAGCACGCTGGAACCACGGACTCGACGCAGACCTGTATTACTTCCGGGGTCAAGCAGGCTTTGAAATCGATCTGATCCTGTCCCGCCAGCGGCGCTTGTTCCCGTCGGAGGTTAAAGCAGCGCGCACCTTTCGAACGGAACACTTCAAAAACCTCGAAAAAATTCGCCACCTGGAGTGAATCGATTGAAACGGGAACGGTGATCTACGCGGGGGACCAGGAGCAGATGGTGCGCGGCATGTCGCTACTGCCATTCGGAAAAACCGCCCCGTCTTTCGAGCCATTGGGAAATGGAACGATGGCCGGCTGTCCGAGGGGGCTGTGACTTCACCGGCATGCAGGCGTGGCTCCAGAAGTATCGATCTGTATTGAAGACCAACGCGGGACGAAAGAGGTCAATCCCATTTATCCTGCAAAGTTGAGGACCTGTTCTTAAAAAACACGTGAATAATTGGAAGGCCCCCTGCTCCCCCACCCCTGCCCTCCAATCCCAAAACCCCTCGCCTTTTTCCAAGACTCGGACAACATGACGGTTTCATTTACCCCCCTTTTCCGGGAACGGGTTCGGAGCTTGCGCCTATGAAATCATCTTTACCCAAATGGATTCTCCCGGCCGCCGCCGCATCAGCAGCCGCCGCCGCGTTCTTTTTTTGGTCTTCGGAAAACGAACGCCCTGCCCTGGTATCGGTCGGAGAAACTTATTTGG
>PXDN01000266.1 GCA_003566375.1 Opitutia bacterium | reverse complement strand
CTTCGCCGTTGCGAACCTGCCCGGTTGGCACACCACTATATTCCCGCCTTACTTTGTTGCCGGCGCAATCTTCTCCGGTTTCGGTATGGTGCTGACCCTGATGCTGCCATTGCGTGCCTTGTTTGGCCTGCAGGATTTGATCACCCAGTATCACATCGACTGCATGTGTAAAATCACCCTGGCGACCGGCACCATGGTGGGCTACGCCTACGCGATGGAGTTCTTCATCGCCTGGTACGGCGCCAACCCGTATGAGGGTTTCGCGTTCGTTAACCGCGCCTTCGGTCCCTACGCCTGGGCTTACTGGATCATGATTTCCTGCAACGTGATTTCGCCGCAGCTGTTCTGGTTCAAGCGGGTCCGTCAAAACGCGGCTTTGGTCTGGATCATTTCCATTTTCGTCAACATTGGCATGTGGTTCGAGCGTTTCGTGATCGCCGTCACCACTTTGGCCCGCGACTTCCTGCCCGCCAACTGGGGTTACTACTCGCCGACCATCGTGGACATTCTCACCTATGTCGGGACATTCGGGGTCTTCTCCGTGTTGTTCCTCTTGTTCCTGCGTTTCCTGCCGCTGATGGCGATGGCGGAAATCAAGGCGGTGACGCCGCAGGCTGATATCCACCACCATGACTCCGAAGGAGGGAAACACTAAGATGGCTGACCACAGATACGGTTTGGTGGCGGTGTTCGACAAGCCGGGCACCATCATGAAGGCGGCCGAAAGAGTTCGGGACGCCGGGTTCAAAAACTGGGACGTGATCACCCCCTTTCCGGTGCACGGCATGGACCAGGCGATGGGCATGGGGCGCTCCCGCGTGCCGACCTTCGCCCTGATCGGCGGCACCTGCGGGTTTTTCGGCGGGATGCTGATGATCTATTTCATGAACTATGTGGACTATCCGCTGATCGTGCACGGGCGTCCGTATTTCAGCCCGCTCTCCTCGTTTCCCGTTTCCTACGAGCTGACCATTTTGCTGGCCGCCTTCGGGTCGATCATCGGCATGTTTCTGCTTAACAAGATGCCGATGCACTACCACCCGGTGTTGAAATGGGACAAAGCCCATTACGGTTCGAACGACAAGTTTTTGCTGATCATCGAGTCCAGTGACCCGAAGTTTGACGACAAAAGAACACGCGAGATGCTGCAAAACCTGGGCAGCCTTGAGATCGACGAATTGGAAGATTGATCATGCGCACTTTTTTCATCGTGTTTGCCTTTATCGTGGTGACCCTCGTCGGAATCTTTGGATTCCGCGGGATGACCACGGACCGACGGCCCATTGAAGTGTTTCCTGACATGGACCGCCAACCGCGTTACGAACCGCAGGGGGAAAGCTCCTTTTTCGCGGACGGACGCGCCGACCGCGAACCGGTGCGGGGCACTGTCGCGCGGGGCCAGTTGCGGGAGGACGACCACCGCTACCGGGGAAGGGAAGGGGACGAATTCGCCGCCGGTTATCCGATGGACGTCACCGCCAGCCTGATGTCCCGCGGCCGCGAGCGTTATGGCATCTTTTGTTCCGCCTGCCACGGCGGGACCGGAGACGGTCAGGGGATCACCCGCAACTACGGCATGGTGGCCACGCCGACTTTTCACTCCGACCGCTTGCGTTCCATGACCGAAGGGGAAATCTACGACGTGATCAGCAACGGGCGGGGTTTGATGGGGCCTTACGCCGGGCAAATTTCGGTCGAGGACCGCTGGGCCATCGTGGCCTACGTGCGTGCCTTGCAACGCGCCCACGCGGGCTCCGTTGAGGACGTGCCGGCTGACAATCGGGGGGAACTGGGACTATGAGCACGAACACCGCACAAAGCGCGGCGATGCCTGCGGCAACCGCACCGGTCTTTGAGCCGGTCAAGGCCTCCACCATGGCGTTAATTATCGGCGCGGTCGGTTTGGGACTGACGATCATCGGGTTTTTCTTCTCCGGGCAGCGGGCCGCCCTGTCGGCCTTGATGGCTTTCACCTTCTGGCTCTCGATTGGTCTCGGCATGCTGTTCATGGTGATGCTGCACCACATTTTTGACGCCGGCTGGTCCACGGTGATCCGCCGCCAGTTGGAACACGGTCTGGCCGCCATTCCGTGGCTGGGGGTTTTGTTCATCCCGCTCTTCATCATCGGCGTGTTTCAACCCGGCGGAGTGGTGATTTGGAAATGGCTGCAGACCGATTCGGCCTACGTGGCGCTGGACCCGCTCTTCCACCACAAGGGAGTTTACCTTTCCACCTGGTTTTTCACGCTCCGCAACATCTTTTACTTTGGCTCTTGGATCGTGTTGGCGTGGTATCTCCGCAAGGCTTCCTTTACCCAGGACTCCGATGGCAGCACCCGCTGGACCGGTGTCAACCGTAAGCTCGCCGCCGCCGGTCTGATCGTGGCGTCCCTGACCCTCACCTTCGCGGCCATCGACTGGATCAAGACCTTGGAATACCATTGGTTCTCCACCATGTTCGGGGTTTGGTTCTTCTCCGGCGCCATGCGCGCCGCCCTCGCGGTGACCGTCATCCTTTGCGTGGTGCTGGTCCGTTACCGGGTGTTCACGGGCATTTTCACCCAGAACCATCTGTATGAATTGGGACGGCTGATGCTGGCCTTCACCATTTTTTGGGCCTACATCACCTTCTCCCAGTATTTCCTGATCCAGAACGCGAACATTCCGGAGGAAACCTTCTTCTACGTGGTTCGCGAGCACGGTCAGTGGCAGTGGCTCGGTTTCGGGCTGTTGTTCGGGTATTTCTTTTTCCCGTTCCTTTACCTGCTTTTCCATGCCAACAAAGTTTCACCCGGCCGCATGGTGTTCATCTCCTGCTGGATTCTGGTTTTCGCCCTGCTGGATATTTATTTCAACATTCTTCCCTCCCTGCTGACGGCGGACCTGATTCCGATTTACAGTTTTCTGAGCGGGTTTCTCATCATTGATTTGGCCGCCCTGGCCGGGGTGGGCGGGATTTGCGTGTGGGCCTACCTGCGCAGCTATGTGACAACCAAACCGATTCCGGTGCGCGACCCGAGAATCCTTGAAGCGATCAATCACCATGTCTAACGAATCGACCCAGCAGCAGCCTCAGGTTCCGTTGCTGCCCCTCGCAGCGATAGTGGGCTTGTTTTTCCTCTTCCTGTTTTTGGTGTTCATTTTCTACGTCCGCGAACGCCCGCCCACCGTGGCTTCCGGCTCCCTGTTGCCCGAGGAGCGCCACGAGCTTCTTCGCGAATTGCGGGAGACGGAAAAGGAAACCATGACAACCTACGGTTGGGTGGACCGGGATGAAGGCATGGTGCGCCTGCCCATCGAGCGGGCCATGGAACTGACCATCCAAGAGATCAACGGCGGTCGATCGACCGACTGAACCTTTCGATTTATTTGAGCAACTGATGACCACGGCACATTCCAACGATCCCACCAGGCGGGACTCTCCCTATTCCACGGGAGGGATCGCCGAGGCGGAGATTGACCAATCCACCCGGACGCCGGTGCTGTTCTTTTTCAGCACCGCCCTGCTCTGGCTCCTGTTGTCAACCCTCCTGAGTCTCGTCACCGCCATGAAGCTGCATTGGCCGGGATTTCTCGACGGAGTGGAATTCCTGACCTATGGGCGTTTCCGCGCGGCGGCGGTGAATTCTTTCGTCTACGGGTGGGCCGGACTCTCCATCATTGCGGTCGGTTTCTGGCTCCTCGCCCGCCTCTCCCAAAGCAAATTGCCCAACTCGCCGGTGTTGCTGGTGGCGGGCGTGTTTTGGAACATCGGCTTGTTGATCGGCATCGGAGGCATCTTTCTCGGTGATTTGCGCGGGCATTTCCTTTTGGAACTTCCCCGTTACAGCGTGCCCATCTTGATGATTGCCTACGCGCTGGTTGGCGTGTGGGGGGTGATGGCGTTTTACTCGCGCCGCCTGCGGGTCACCTTCGTCTCACAGTGGTTCTTGGTCGGCGCCTTTTTCTGGTTTCCCTGGATTTATTCCATCGCCCAAGTGATGCTTTTTGGCGCCCCGGTGCGCGGCACCCTGCAATCGGTGGTGGCCGCTTGGTACGCCTACAACGTATATGCGCTGTGGCTGGCCCCCGTGGCCTTGGCCGCCATTTATTATCTGTTGCCAAAACTGATCGGCCGGCCGATCCCCCACTATTACCTGGCTTCGGTCGGATTTTGGAGCTACGCCCTGTTCGCCGGTTTTGGAGGGGTGGCCAAACTCTCCGGCGGCCCGGTGCCGGCGTGGATTTCGACGGCGGGCATCATCTCCCTGGCCATGCTTCTGGCTCCGGTGGCCATTTTCGCGGTTCACTACTTCGGCACGCTTTCCGGGCAGTACCAGAAAGTGGGCAAAAGCCCGACTTTGCGTTTTCTCCTCGTCGGCATCGTGGCCTTCATGGCCGCCCAAGTGCTGATGTCGCTGCTGGCTTTCCGCGGGTTTCAGGAAGTGGTCCAGTTCACCCACGTGCAAACCGCCTTCTGGATGCTTTGCGTTTACGGGTTTTTCTCCATGGTGATTTTCGCCACCGCCTATTTCATGATGCCGCGTCTCCTCGGTACCGTGTGGCCTTCTCCGACTTTGGTGAAAACCCATTTTTGGAGCGCGCTGATCGGAATTGGCCTGATCGTGGGGGGGCTCGGCCTCGGTGGTTGGATCCAGGGCGCGCGCCTGCTCGACCCGGACATCGCCTTTCTCGACATTGCGAGGGGAACGCTGCCATGGTTGGTGACCGCTTCCTTCGGGTGGCTGATTTTGTTGATTGGCCACGTGGCCTTGTTTCTGAATTTCGCGCTGATGGCCTGCTGCGCGTGCCTGACTTCTCCCGCTTCCGGGCGTGAATCCCTCTTTGCGAATCCTCCCGAAATGAAGGTGCGGACAACATGAAAAACGGGATCCTCTTATTCATTGGTGTTTTTTCCGCGGTGGCTCTCTCCTGGGCCATCCTTATCCTGACCGGCTTTCAAACCTACGGAAATCTTCGTCCGTATGTGGACGATATCACCGGGGATGCCTTTCCCACTCCGATGACCGGTTTGGCCGAACGGGGCCGCGCGGTTTACGCCGAACTCGGTTGCGTCTCCTGCCACACCCAACAGGTGCGCCGTCCGGGTTTCGGAGTGGATCACCAACGAGGGTGGGGCGACCGCCAAAGCGTGGCCCGCGACTACATCGGCCAACACCAGGTTTACATCGGAGACATCCGCATCGGCCCGGATCTGCGAAACGTCGGCGAGCGGGACGTGCCGGAGTTTGATTGGGCGACATGGCACCATCTCCACCTTTACAATCCCCGCATGCTGGTGCCCGGCTCCCTCATGCCGTCCTTCCCGTATCTTTATGAGAAACGGAAAATTGTCGGCCAACCGTCGTCGCGCGCTCTTCCCTTGAATGTGGGGGACGGGTACGAAGTGGTTCCCACGGAACGGGCGGAAGCGTTGCTGGCCTACTTGCGAAATCAACGCCTTGATTACAGTTTGCCGGAAGCGGAAGATTTGACCGTCGAAGCATGGGAAAGAAGACATGAGCAAGAACCAGAATAATCCAGGCAAGCAGGACCGGGTGGAGGATTGGGCGGCCCGTCTCGATCAAGCGGCGGCTTCCGACAACGACATTCAGCGCGTCCATGACACGTTGGCCCGGGAAAAGGAGCAGCCCAGGGGCGGTTTCCCGGTGATCCCGATTTTCATGATCTTCTTGATGAGTGGTCTCATCCTCTTTGGCGCGATTTACGCGGTGCACCGGTCAGATGATTTCGACTCCCTCGGTTACGATGAAACCCGCCGGCGCTTTGCCTGGGCGGACACCGGACCGACCGAGGGCCCGCCGCCGTTTGTTATCGGCGAGCGTCTTTACGCGGCCAACTGCGCCATGTGCCACCAGCAAAACGGGGAAGGATTGGCCGGCGCGTTTCCACCGCTCAACCAAACCGAATGGGTGACCGGTCCCGAGGACCGCTTGATCAAGATTTTGCTCAACGGCCTGGTTGGTCCGATTGAGGTTCGGGGAAACACCTACAACGGTGTCATGCCCGGGTTCAATAATTGGAGCAACGATCAGATCGCCGCCGTCGCCACCTACATCCGCCAGGCTTGGGACAACGACGCGGAAGATGTTACTTCCGAAACCGTGGGTGAAGTCCGCGGCGTCGTCGGCGGGCGTACCAGCCCTTTTACGGTCGAGGATTTGTAACCGCGGCGGGCCTGCCGCGGAGTCCGCGCGCGATGTGGTCTTTCAATGAGTAAGGTCCACCGAAAACGCCGCGCCCGCATGCTTCAGACGTTAGAATTCGAGGACTGACTCCTGGCCGCCCGCGGGGCGTTCGAAAATTTTGGCTTCGTGCCAGCCGTTGCGGTGGTTGATTTCGTTGCGCCCGCGGATACGGGCGGGAACATCAAAATAGTGGTGGTAGAGGGGGCGGACTTCCGTTTCCCAGCGTTCATAGAGGACTTGGCCGTCGGTTTCCTCCCCGAATTGGCCGGTCAGCGCCCAGGCGCGGGCGACGATGATTTCCTCGCACCAGAAACAAAAGCGGTTGCGGTCGCGGAGACCCACGCCCCGGCGGGTTTTGGCGAAATTCCAATTGTCATGGGTGCCGTTCATCATGCAGGTCCCCTCCGAATGCCAGGCGTTGACCTCCGCCCCGATGCCCCCGATCCAGAGCAGCCCGATGACACTCTCCGGGTCCGGATTGGCCTCTGTTCCCGGCATCAGGTGTCGCCAGGGAATCCGTTTCGGATCGGTGGTGTGGGAAATGTTGGTCAGGGAAAAAATGGAGGGACGGTCGGGGGTGCGGCCGTTGCTGACACGGCCATCCCCGCGGATGTATTCATCGCGCAAGCCGCCGAAGGCGTGGCCGAATTCATGGTGGGAATAGGCGCCGAAACCGACCCGCACGCCGAGGCCGCGCGGGGATTCGCGAACCGACATGGCCAAGCCGCTGGGATTGCGACCGCGTTCGTCGCGGATCAACATCATGACGGTGGTGTGGGTAACCCGGCCGCGAATTGCGGCGAGATTGCTGTCGGTTCGGCGCATGATTTCAAAAATCCGCGGCCCGGTTTCCTCCGCCGGACGGGCCGAAACCGTGCCGTAATAAGAAGAGCCGCCCTCCGCCGCCCTCTCTTCACTCGGCGTCCAGTAACCCCGCACCCGAAAGGCGCCGCGCAGCTGGCTCCACGGGGTGAGGGAGAGAAATTTTTCATACCAGGCCTCGACGTCCCGTTCGAATTGGTCGCGTTCCCCCTCGAGATACCCGTCGGCGAGCAACAGCACGTCGATGCGTTGTTCCGGGCTGATCGGCACCCTGCCTTCCCCGGTCCGCAAATTCGGCACCCACGGAGATGTCCAGTT
>PXDN01000121.1 GCA_003566375.1 Opitutia bacterium | reverse complement strand
GGATCGCACGGAAGATTCCCCTGAATGGCCGGGAGCGGGGGAGTTCTCCAACCAACTCGTTACCGATCACAGCGGCGCCACCTTTCTTTTGCGAATCAATCAATCGACCAACATCACTTTCAATCCGCAGCCGGATTTTCCCGCCGACATCGTCGGTCTGTTCACCCAGTTCGACAACTCCGCCCCGTTTGATTCCGGCTACCAGATCCTGCCCCGCCGCTCCGCCGATTTTCTGGAACCCTCCGAAATCGAGGAAAGTGGATACGATCTCTGGATCCTTGGGTTTTACAGCGCGGCCGAGGCCGCCGATCCTGAAATCGGCGGACTGTTGGCCGACCCCGATGGCGACCAAGTGGTCAATCTGCTGGAATACGCGCTCGGCGGTGATCCCTCCGAACCCTCCCGCGACATCCTGCCGGTTATTGGCGAGGACAACGGGTTTTTAACCCTCACCTTCCGCCGCGTGGCCGAAGCCGACGACATTACCTACCGGGTGCTGGCCGGTGGAAATGTGGACGGGGAATTGACGGAAATCTGGAACAGCGCCCAGCATCCGCTAGCCGGAAGCGGCCTCATGGAAGAGACCGTATCCGACACCGTTCCCGTGGCCCAGGCGACCAAACGCTTCCTGAAACTCTCGGTTTCCCGGCCTTGAGGCGGCGAAATGTCACAGCCTTCCAAGCTATCCCGCCGATTAATCCGGCGGGATAGCTTTTCTTGATGAGCTACAGGCTCTGCATTGTTTTATCAAATCTGGGCAAAATAGTCAGAATCGATTGTTTTTACTTCATAATTTGATGTCGTTGCCACGCCGATACCATGGTCGAACATCAACTTGGTCAAACGGGGACCGTCGATCAGAATAATCTTGGTTTCTATTTTGACCACGTAGTCCATGGCGTCTGACGTAAATGACGAAGTCGTGATAAATATGCCTTTCTTGGCCCGCTGCCCTTGCAGGGCACCCGCAAATTTCTGAATTTCCGGCCGGCCCACTGGGCCCTCCCATCGCTTGGCTTGCAAATAGATGATATCCAAGCCGAGGGGATCTTCTTTAATTACGCCGTCAATTCCTTCATCACCGGAGCGTCCAAGGGCTTCTCCCGCGTCTTTACGACTGCCACCGTATCCCATTCCCACGATCAAATCCACAACCACCCGTTCCAATAAATCCGGAGGATTATCCATGATCTGCCGAAGCAAATCCGCTTCGATCTGTTGTCTTGCCAGCAAATAGGCGTTCTCAAGCCGCTCTTCGGGAGTTTGCCCATCCTTGATAACCTCTGAATCGCTTGGTTCTTCATCAACAGGTTTTTTGCGGGCACGAAATTCCCGGTAATCCTCAAAGTTATTCAACACCCCGAGATCCACCCGTTCGGCATGGTTGCTCAGGACTTGCCGTCCGCGGTTTGTGATGATGGACAACCCCCGCTTTGGAGAGTCAAGCAAACCGGCCTGAGTCAGGTGGCTTTTGGCCCATCCCACCCGGTTGTCAAAAAGCTTGGCCCGACCACTGGGCAGCATTTCGCGACGTTCGACTTCAGTGAGTCCGAAACGTCCTGCCAACCGTTCGACCAAATCCCGATTCAGGTGTTTGTTTCCATCGACATGCTCTTCCAAAAGCGGACGCATGAGGGTTTGAAAATCGGGAATGGGCATCGTATTTTTTTTTTGCTCCAACAAACCATGGGAGGCGATCCCCGCGCTCAGCCTTTTTTCATGCGGCTGACACGGGCGGTTTCGGGAGCGCCCTGGGCGGCGTGGCGGGCGCGCAGGCGCAAGCCCTGCAACCGGATGAAGCCGGTGGCGTCGTTCTGGTTGTAGGCGCTTTTCACCCCTTCCATGGAGGCGATGTGCGGGTCATACATCGACATCGGCGACTTGCGGCCGCAGGTGATGATGTTGCCTTTGTAGAGTTTTAACCGCACGGTGCCGGTGACTGGTTTTTGGGTTTCGTCGATCAACGCCTGCAGGGCTTCCCGCTCGGGGGCGTACCAAAAACCATAATACACCAGCTCGGCGTATTTCGGAACCAGCGAGTCCCGCAGGTGCATCACTTCCCGGTCCATGGCCAAACTCTCGATCTGCCGGTGGGCGTTCAGCAGTATCGTGCCGCCGGGTGTTTCGTAAACCCCGCGGCTTTTCATGCCGACAAAGCGGTTTTCCACCATGTCCACCCGGCCGATGCCGTGTTTGCCGCCGAGTTTGTTCAAGGCTTTCATCACCCCGGCGGGAGAAAGGGCTTCGCCGTTGACCGCCACGCAATCGCCGGACTCGAATTCCAAGTCAACGTGTTCGGCCTCGTCGGGGGCGTCCTCCGGGGAAACGGAGAGTTTGAACATCTCCTTGTTTTCCGGCGTGGTCGGATCGAACCACGGATCCTCAAGGATACCGGCTTCGTAGGAGATGTGGAGGAGGTTGCGGTCCATCGAATACGGTTTTTTCGCGCTCGCCTCGACGTTGATTCCGTTGGCCCGGCAGTAGTCGATCATCTCGGTCCGGCCTGGAAAAGCCTTGCGGAAGTCGTCGATCCGCCATGGGGAAATGATCTCCAGATCGGGCGCGAGGGCGGCGTAGGTCAGCTCGAAGCGGCACTGATCGTTGCCTTTGCCGGTGGCGCCATGGGAGACGGTGGAGGCGTTTTCCTTGCGGGCGACGTCGATTTGCGCCTTGGCGATGAGCGGACGGGCGATGGAGGTGCCGAGAAAATACTGGCCCTCATAGATGGCGTTGGCCCGCATCATCGGGTAGATGAAATCGGCGGCGAACTCCTCAATCAGGTCCAGGGTGTAATGGGCGGAGGCGCCGGTGGCCTTGGCCTTTTCGGGCAGGCCGTCCAGTTCCTCCTCCTGGCCGATATCGGCCGCGAAGGTGACCACCTCGGCTTGGTAGGTGTCCTTGATCCACTTGACAATGACGGAGGTGTCCAAACCTCCAGAATAGGCGAGAACGACTTTCATAAGCGTGCAAATCGGGTAGGCAAACAGCCGCGCCTCCGTTTGGCGAGAGGAAATCCTGAACGGCCCGGTCCTGAAAAATCCGCCGCGGCGAAATGGATGTTGTTTCAGCCGTCCAATTGTCCATCATTCGCGAAGAATCATTCCCGAATTCCATTCATTCCAAAACCTGTTTCCAAAATGACCCAAACCATTCTCCAATCCCTCGGGCTCGACCGGCGGTCGCCCGGTGTTTTTCACGGCAGCTGGGTAGGCGGGGGTGAAACCCGCGAGTCGGTTTCCCCCATCGACGGTCAGGTAATCGGCACCGTGAGCGAAGCCTCAACCGATGACCGGGAAACGGCGGCGGCGCGGGTTGACGAAGCCTTCCGCTCCTGGCGCGAGGTGCCCGCGCCCCGCCGTGGAGAAATCATCCGCCAGCTCGGCAACGCCCTGCGTGCCGCCAAAAGCGACTTGGCCAAACTGGTTACCTTGGAATGCGGCAAGATTCTCGCCGAGGCCGAGGGGGAGGTTCAGGAGATGATTGACATTTGCGACTTCGCGGTCGGTCTCTCCCGCCAGCTTTACGGCTTGACCATGCCCTCCGAACGGCCGGGACACCGCTTGATGGAGCAATGGCATCCCCTCGGGCCGGTCGGGGTGATTTCCGCCTTTAATTTTCCGGTCGCGGTCTGGTCTTGGAACGCCGCCGTGGCCGGGGTTTGCGGCGATTCCCTGCTCTGGAAACCGTCCGAGAAAACCCCCTACACCGCCGTGGCCGTGACCCGGATCGCCGAGCGGGTGTGCCGCGACAACGACGTCGATCCTGCCGTCTTCTCGCTCTGCTGCGGCACGGGCCAAAGCGTCGGCGAATTCCTGACGGCGGATGCCCGTTTTCCGTTGGTCTCCGCCACTGGTTCCGTGCGCATGGGCAAAGCGGTGGCCGCCGCGGTCGGCGCCCGTCTCGGCCGGTCCCTGCTGGAACTGGGGGGCAACAACGCCGTCATCGTGACCCCCTCCGCCCCGATGGAAATGGCGGTGCGGGCCATCTATTTCGGCGCGGTCGGCACGGCCGGCCAGCGTTGCACCTCCACCCGCCGGGTCATGGTTCACGAATCCGTGGCGGAAAAACTGCGCGACCAACTGCTCGCCGCCTACGAACGCACCCCCATCGGCAATCCGCTCGATCCGGGAACCTTGATGGGACCGTTGATCGATCAGGACGCGGTCCGCGCGATGGAGGATGCCCTGCAAACCTTGCGAAAGGAAGGGGGTCGGGTCCTGTGCGGCGGCGGCCGTTTGGAGGGAGATGCGTATCCGGGCGGCTGCTACGTGACGCCCTGCCTGGCCGAGGCCGGTCCCTCCATGAGCGTGGTTCGGGAGGAGACGTTTGCCCCGATTCTTTATTTGCTGACCTACCGTGATTTTGAGGAAGCCGTTCACCTGCACAACGCGGTGCCTCAGGGGTTGAGTTCCGCCATCTTCACCGGAGACCAGCGCGAGGCGGAACGCTTCGTCAGCGCCACCGGCAGCGATTGCGGACTGGCCAACGTCAACGTCGGCACCAGCGGGGCGGAAATCGGCGGCGCCTTTGGCGGGGAGAAGGAGACCGGCGGCGGCCGCGAGAGCGGGAGCGACGCGTGGAAGCAATACATGCGGCGGCAGACCAACACCATTAACTACTCGACCGAACTCCCCCTGGCCCAGGGCATCAAGTTCGGGGATTCGTAAAGGCGCGAACCGGGGGAGGGGGCGCACAACCGCCAAGGCGTGCCCGCGATCCTGTGCCGGAGCAGGCCGGTTTTTTGGGAAGAATATTACCGTTTGGGGGAGGCCGGGCGTTTTTCGATCAGGAGGCGGCTCGGGCGAAGGGTGATTTCTTCGATCACGGTGCCCCGGGGCGCGTCGAGAATGGCGTCGAGGGCTTGGCGCATGGCTTGCAAATCGACCGAGGCTTCCGGGTCCGGAGCGGGCGCGAAATCGAGGTTGTCGTAAAACGGAGTGGCGGTCAGGTCCGGGATCAGCGTGCTGACGGAGACCCCGCTTTTGCGGACTTCCTCAAACAAGTTGCGGGAAAAATGGAGCAGGCCGGCCTTGGTGGCGGCGTAGGCCGCCCCGCGTTTGCCAAGGTGGCGGGCGGTGACCGAGGCGATGTTGACCATGCGGCCTTGCCGAGCCTCCAGCGCGGGCAGGCAGAGACCGCAAAGGACCATGGGGGCGGTGAGGTTGACCGACACCATGGAGGCGAGGACGACCGGGTCCAAGTGCCGGTGCGGGGGAAAACGACCGAACCCGGCCGCGTTGACCAACAAATCGAGTTGCTGGTCGAATCCGGCCAACACCGTTTGCAGCGCGGGTTCGATGGCGCCGGGGTCGGATAAATCCACGGTGACCGGCTCAAACCCGGAGCGCGCGGGCGGCGGGACGTTGCGCCAACGGGCGAAACCGGCGACCCGGAATCCGCGATCCAGCAGGTGACCGGCCAAGGTTTGGCCGATGCCGGACGAGGCCCCGGTGACAATGGCGGTGCGGGTTTGGCCGGATGCGCTCATGTGACAAAAATCCGTTCCGCCCCGACATGCCGCAACAGGCATTCCCGCACCAAAGCGGTCATGTCGTCCCGTTGCGGCTTCGGATAGGAGGAAAGACCGTTGTTGTTTTCGTAAGGATAATGAAGAAGTTCGCTGGGCGCTGCGCGGCGTTTCATGTTTTTCAAATAATCTTTGTTGATGCGGAAAACCCCGAGGCTGAAATCCTGAATGTTGGCCAAATTCAGATGACCGGCCAATTCATCGATGAAATCCGGGTAAACTTTCTCCCAATCCGGCACCCGCAAAATCGGGTCGATGCAGATGCGGACCCGCCAACCGTCCCGCATGGCTTCGGCGGCCGCGCGGACCCGGTGGCGCAGGGAAGGGGTCATCGCTTCGTGACGCTCGACAACCGGTTGGGGGGAGAGCGTCCAGGCCAGCACGGCGTTGGGGATCGGTTCGATGCCCCGCAGCAGGTTGTAGCGGGCGCTTTTGGTGCGGATTTCCACGGTGAGTTCGGGACGGGATCGTGCGAATGCGAGCCATTCCCGCGCGTGGGGAAGAAGGTGCTCAAAGGTCAACAGGTCGGTGTCGTAGGAAAGCGCCAAATACAACGGGCCATCGCGCAGGGCGCGGTCGGCGGCGGCGAGGTAATCCTCGTTGTTGACAAACAAAGTGACGTGGGCACCGGGAAACATTCCTTGCAGGTAGCAATACCCGCAGTCGTAAACGCAATTCAGGGCCAGGGCGTTGTAAAAGAATCTCGGATGCCCGAAATCCGGCGTGTGGGCCGATCCGTCGTAGAGGAAATCATCCCGCCGACGGGCCAGAATGAGGGAGGGTGCCTGTTTTTGCGCCCGCCAATCCTGGCGGGGCCGGTTGAACAAATCCTTGTAATGGTCAATCACGATCACCCGGCTGGAGGCGAGCTGTTCGAGAACCCGGGCCGTGCCGGGATGCTCGCGGGCCGCTTCCTCGACATAGATGCGTTCAAACGGACGGATGCGCGGATTCATGAAGGATCTCCAGCAGGCGTTCGAATTGGCGGTTGCGCTCGTGTTTGTGGCTTGGCGGATGAGCGGGAGGCGGGCCGAGCCGTTCGGGGGCGGAGCCGCCGCCGTTCAGGGCCGCGAACCGGACGGCGTCGCGCAACCGGTGGCGCTGGGTTTCGGTGAGGCGCAGCGCCTCCGCCCACGCCGCCAGGACGGCTTCCCCGGCCGGGTCGGCCGACTCGTTCCGTGTGTTGAGATGGCGACGGAAGTCTTCGATGAAATCCAACACGGCGGGAAGGGCCGCCCGCATGCGGTCTTCCACGTCTTCCGGGGTGACCGTGGGGGCATCGCGCAAATGGTCGCCGACGATCTTGACCGACTGAACGCGCGACGGAGGCACAAAGGCCGAGGCGGCTTCCCAGAACCCGGCCGCCTCCATATCCACCAAATCAATACGCGGGAATTGCCGGGGAAGGGAATCTTCGGATTCAACCACGTGATCAAAGGTATGCAGTCCGGCTTCCCGCAACCGGTGGCGGAACAACACATCCGGCACGAAACGCCTCCCGTCCGCTGCCGCCTGGCAATGGTTGATGAGGAACGCCCCGCCCGATTCGCGCCCTTGGCCAACCGCTCCGCAAAGACCGAGATTGAGCGCCGCCGGATAGCGGCCGTGTCTGGCGTGAAGGAGGCCCAACGCGAAACCGACCGCTGCTGCGGCGCGGCGCGAACCGGTTCCCGAGACCACCAGAAACAGATCGTCTCCGGCGTATAAGCGAATGGACGCGGCCAACGGTTCCGGCCGCAACCCGAGGCGGGCGGCAACCGGTTTGGCTTCCCGGGACAATGCCGTGTGGATCAAAAGCATCAAGATCACCAGTCATTGGG
>PXDN01000017.1 GCA_003566375.1 Opitutia bacterium | reverse complement strand
GCCGGAATCGGCGGCGCAAGCCGCGAGCGCGATGACGGCCAGCCAGCCGAAGAACAACCGGAAGGCGGCGGAGGGAAACCAAGTATTGGAAAAATGGATTGTTTTCATGGTTGAGTGCTGGACTGACCAAACCGCGCCACCATCTCTCAGCGGCGGCGATATTGGAAGAGTTCGGCGCCCCGGCCGAAATAGAGATTGCCGCGGGCGTCGTTGGCGAAGAAGCCGGCGCGGGTGGCGTGGATTTCCGTGTTCCAGTTTTCCGGATGCAGCGAGAAAACGCTCCCCGCGGCCAACCCGACGATCCGCCCGGTCGCCTCGTCCCAAGATAAAAAGCTGCTTTGCCAATAGGTCCGGTCCCAGCCAAAGGGGGCAATCTCCAGCGAGCGGACCACCCGGCGTTGACGCGGGTCAAACTGAAAAACCTTCCCCGCGGTGATGCCCCACAACCTCCCCTGCGGATCGAACATCAGGTTGGACACCGCCTGTTCCCCCGGCAGCGGGGCCTCGCTCCAGAGCAGCCGCTCCTCCCGGACGTCCCAGGCAAACAGCACCGCCTCCTCGGCCACCGGATCGATGCCGATTCCGCCCCAAATCGAGGTGCCGCCATAGAGCACCCCGTCGCGGTAAACCAGCGACACGATGCTTTGGTCGGGTATCACCTTTTCATGGACGGTGACCTCGTCGTTGCGCGGATTGTAAAACGCGAGCACGCCGCCGAGACTGCCGGCTTTCGGCACGGTGCCCACCGCCACGCCGCTGCCAACGGAAGCGAACCCAAACGGACGGTCCTGGCCGCGGTCCCCGAGACGGAACAACAGGCGCGGATTGTCGTCGGACACCGGCTCGGCCGGATCGTAAGCAAGGATGGAGGCGTCCGGGTAGCGGCCGAGATAAAGTTTGCCATTGTGCGGAAGCATGGCCTCGATTTGCGCCCCAAAGGGAATTTTCTCCAACCGTTCCTCCTCCGGCAGCCACCGCGCCATCTCCTGAGGCGACAAGTATCCGCCGATGTAGATGTTGCCGTCGGGCCCCCGCTCCATGGAACGAATGGTGATCGGCACTCCGGAAATCTCCGCGTCGCGGCTTTCCACGCGCCCGCTCTCCAAATGAAGCAACCAAATCCCGCCGCGCACCCCGGCCCCGACCAAGGTTGGCCCGGTGAAATCCGGTTCTTGCAAATCCATCACCTCCAAGGCCCGCGGGGCAAACGGCACGCGAGAATCCAGCCTGTTCAGCTCAAAGGTGCGGAGATTCCAAGCATACACCCGGCCGGAGGCCACCACGTGCAAGGTCTCGGTCTCAGCGTGCCAGGACGTTTGGGAAAAGCGCTCCATCGGCGGGCCTTCCGCGACCCAGGCATCCCGGGACGGATCGTAGGCGTGCAGGTTGTCGCCGATGCGGGCAAGGAGCAGGCCGTTGACCGCCCGCAAATTCCCGACCCACTCCGGTTCATCGCCCGGGAAGGAGAGTTTGCGTTTCTCCCCGGTTTCGGCGTCAACCGCCACCAAATGATACTCCGGGAAAGTGCCGGCGTAAATGACACCGTCGAGGTGGGCGACCGCGCGCACATACCGCACCCCGTCCACCGCCTGACCGTAATCGCGGAACTCCCCGCTGGCCGGATCGTGCCGAAAGACGATGCCGCCGGGAAAGGTACCGCCGTAGAGCAAACCGTCTTCGCCAAAAGCGACTCCAAAGATGTGGGTTTCCCCAAGCACCCGCCCCCCGGCCACGCTGCGCGCTTCCGTGTCGCCGGGTGCCCAGCGGTAGAGGTGGCCGTTCCGGTTGGTGCCGATGTAAACCGCCCCGTCCGGGGAGACATCCAAACTCCAGGAACCATGCACCCCCGGCAACTCCTGGCTGTGGACTTGGCGTCCGGAGGGCACTTCCACCGCGGTGAACACCGCCGGGTTGCCGTTGGCCACCACATACAGCAACCGGCCGCCGTCCGGCGCCGGGCCGATGGCGGCGCCGGGAATGGTGACCGACTCAATCGGATGGCCGAGAAAAACTTCCTCGGCGGAGGTGGGAGCGGAGCAGGCCGCGCCCAGCAGGGCGGCCGCGAGCGTGAGACTGTTGAGAGGTTTCATCATATGGAAAGGTGGGTGGGGAAGCACAATTGGATCGGGAATTCGGTCTTCGGCTAAAGCACGAAGCTCCCGCAGACCAAAGAGCGGCGGCTTCGCGGCGGCCCCGAATCGCCACGTGAACTGCCCCGTTGGACGGGATTTGGCATCGGGCCAAACCCCGCCAGGTTGTTTCGAAAAGGATCAATCAGTCGGCGAGACGAATCCGGTAGAAACGGCGGAGGACATCCGACACCGACTCGGAGAAGGTTTGCACCCCGCCGTCACCGGTCCGAACTTCGGCCGTCACCCACGAGCTGAAGTCGGTGGTGAATTCGATCACGTAATCCACCCCCGCCTCGGTTTCAAAGGAGACGGAGAAATCGTTGCCGTCATGATTGAAATCGACGATCACGATTTCATCCACCGGGTCCACCGGATCAGTCGCCGCAGCGAGGTCCCCGGCCCAGAGGTTGTTGAGGGCGGCGAGACCCAGGGCGCCGGAGCCGTCCTCATACGACCCGAACACCCTGACATTATCCAGATGGCCTTTAAATGGTCGGACACCGGAGTAAATGTTGCCAAAAGCAATATCCGAGGTCAGCAAGCGCAACGGCCCGGCCGCCATTCCCGTCCGCGTGGCGTCAACAATCACCCCGTCTGAATCTTCATAAGCGTAATAGAAACTCATCGTTCCCGTGGTGCCGTCGAAGGTCACGGCTTGGAAGGTCCACCGTTCCGAAAACTGCTGCCAAGGGGTTTGCCCCTGCGGGGTCGGGCCGGAAAATTCCCGCCGCGTTTGGGGATTGTTTTGCCCCAGCGGCACGCTCAGAAAAACCCGTTGACCCGGTTCATCTTGATGGCGGTAGTCGATGGCGTTTAGCCAGCTTGCCATGTAGGCGGAGGAAGACCAGAAGGTGTCGGTTGGTGTCTTGAACCATGAGGTGATCGTCACCGATTGGAGGCCGCGAAGGCCCGTGCCTGAATAAAAGAAGCCGCCTTCCCGGACTTCACCTTGTCCGTAGTCGCCCATGCCACCGACTTGCGTGTTGTCGAGTCCGCTGTTCGGTTGGCCGTTTAGGCCCACACCCAGACTCGCGCGATTTTGCCATACCCAATTATGGGCCGGATCATCCTCCCGTTGATGAATGAATGAACCTTCACCGCCCAAAGTTCCCGTATTCACCAAATCACCCTCGAAAAGGAACTCCATCAGCGGATTGGTCGCCGCTTCGGGCAGGCGGACATTGGCCCCGGCCACCAGTTTGACTTCATCGATATACATTTCCTGGGCGGGAATGTTGGTGAATGTCCGCAAGTCGAATCCGCGGATCGGACCGGACGGCGGAGTGTTCTCAAACGAGTAATCCCCGAGAATCAGGTTGCCGTTGATCCATACGTCGGAACGTCCGGGTTCAATGGTGCGGGTGCCGTTCAAGTAGGTGATCGTCTCTTCGCTGTTGTTCAGAATCCAGTCCAACCGGTTCACCGTATCCAGCTGGTAAACCCGGCTCTCGGGAGCCGGGGCGCTCGCCCCGGTGCCGCCGTGGGTCAGCCGCAGCCGATCCACCCGGTTTTCAGCTAAAATCGGGCCGCTGTAGATGAAGATGATCAACGGATCCTGCTTATCGAATAGGTCCGGCTCGTAAAAATCCATGCTGAAGGTCACCACCTCATGGTCGGGACCATCGGCCAGCACATTTTCGGCCGCCAACAACATGGAGGCGTCGTTGCCGGAAAACTCCAGATATTGGTTGTCGGTTCCCTTGCCGAAATAATCGGAGAAGTCCTGCCGCACCCGCAGGAAATTACTGAAAGCCTCCTCGTCGTCGGCGCTGGTCCAGGGCGGGATGGACGGGCTGTCGCCGGGATTGATTTCGTCCCCGCTGAAATCGTCGTGGAAAAGAACGGTCTCCCCGCTGGCAAAGGCCGGCAGCAGCAATCCCGCGGCAAGGATGGAGACGGTTAGCCTCCGGGTTATTTGATGTGTTTTCATATTGGATACGTTGGTTGTTGGTTATTGTTTGGCTAGAATGCGGGCGCGGACCTCAGTCCCAGGTTCCGCGGTCACCGCCCCAGAAATATCCGGAGCCGGTGCCCCGGTATTCCGGAACTTCACTGTAAGGAAGGCGGCGGACATGCCCGTCGTAGAAAAGAAAATTGGAGCCGCCGGCATGCGGCATCAACCCGTCGCGGTCGTGGTACCAGCCGCCGTGGCCATACCAGAAACTCGACTCGAACATCGCCACCGTGTGGCTGGGCGTCTCCAGCAGGTCGAGCGGAAAGCCGTTGTCCGCCGCGGTGTTGAAATCGCGGTTCATCAAAGTCATCGACGGCAGCATGTTGGCGGAATAGGAATACCAGGCGCCGGTAGCCTCGTTGAAAACCCGCGAGGCGTTGGGGGTGCGGATTGGGTTGGTCAAGGTGGTGGGGCAGTGGAAAACATTGATGACATCGCTGTCGGCGCGGGCGTCGTTGGCCCCGCCGACGAAGGAATTGGTCGATTCATGCCCCACGTAAATCCACAAGGTGTGGTGAATGGCGACCCGCAAGCCGGACTGGGTCGGGTCCCGCGAGGGGGGCGCCAAGCCGTTGTGATCATTGGCGTAGAGGTGGATGGCGGTGCCGATTTCCCGCAGGTTGGAAACGCACTGGCTGGCGCGGGCGCTTTCACGCACCCGCCCGACCACCGGAATGAGAATGGCGGCCAAAATGCCGATGATGGCGATAACGGTGAGCAATTCGATGAGAGTGAATCCGGAACGGCGGCTAATGGAAATCTTCATAACAGGATCGGTTGGGTTAGCTGTTTAACAGGTAATCCGCCACGCAGTTCCTACGGACATCGCCGGACTCGGCTTCGGAAAAAATCAACGCGTTTTCCGCCTCGGTGGTGGTGGAACCGCCGCAAAATTTGGCGGCCAGGTATTTGCCGGGCAGGGTCCGGCGGGGATTGCGGACTTTTTCCACCATCATGCGGATCAATTCCTCTCCCATCAGCGTCAGCGGCTGTTCCATCACGGTCAGCTCGCGCCCGTCGGCCAGCTGCCGGTTCATGCCGTTGCCCCCGACAAGGCTGACATCGCCGGGAACGGCCCGCCCCGCCCGCAGCAAAACCGCCAGCACGCCGCGCGCCAGATCATCGCCCGCGCAATAGACCGCGTCGGGTTCATAGCCGGAGGCCAGCAGCCTCTCCATGGCCAACGCCCCCGAATCCGGTTCACCGTTTTCCGCCACTTGAATGCGCACCTCCGCGCGCCCCCCCAAATCTTCCTCCAGCCCGGAAATCAACCCGGCCACCCGCAGGCGAACCGAAACCGAATCGCGCATGCCCGGAGCCGTCACCACGGCAATGCGGCGCCGGCCGCATTCACGCCAGGCTGCCCCGAGCCGGCGGCTGGCCCCGAAATAATCGGGGGAAACAAAATCAGCCGTCACCCCTTCGTCGGGCGGATTGAGGTGGACCACCGGCAATGCCTGCCCGGCGAAAAACGTGCGCAGGCGGGTGGTCTTGAAGGTGGGAAACAATATCAGGCCGTCCAACGTTTTGGCGAGATTCGGCAATTCGTCATCCGCGGGCTCGCCATCGGGTCCCCCTTTGGGCAACGGTTGCAGCACCACCGGCAGGGAAGCGTGCAAAACTCCGTGCAGGATGCCCCCGTAAATTTGACAGGTCCAATTTGTCGGACTCGACGATCCCGGACTGGAAATGTTCACCCCAATCCGCGCCACCTTCCGCGGCAAGGCCCGCGCGATGAAATACGTGCCCGAGCCAATTTCGGAAACCAATCTCCCCTCCTGCCCGAGACGTTGGAAAACCGTTTGCACGGTGCCGTTGCTTACCCCGAGGCGCTCGGCCAACTCGCGAACCGAAGGCAGCCGGATGCGGGTGCCCGGCTCCACGTCATGCCGGTCGAATTCCGACTCCAAATAACGCAAAACCCGCTCCGCCGGGCGCGGACGCGACGATCCCGATGTGTGGCCCGATGCCGGGGTTAAGGGATTCAACATTCGCGCAGTCCACCAAACCGCCTGAACAATGTCAACAGGTTTTTGCTACATTTTGACCCAAAACCGTATCAACCGGAAGACCAATCACTCCCCCGCCCGCTCGGTCAGCAGGCGGATACCCGCGGCCAGTCCGGTTTTTTCGTCGATGTCGATCACGGCGGCCGAGAGGCGAACGTCTTCCGTGGCAACCTCAAACCGTCGGGGCATGCCGTCGAGATACTTGTCCAGCACCGGCCGCACCTCGCGGCCGAGCACGGAACGATACGGACCGCACATGCCGATGTCGGTCAGGTAAGCCGTCCCTCCCGGGCGCACCTCCGCGTCAGCCGTCGGCACATGGGTGTGGGTGCCAACCACCGCGGCCACCCGTCCGTCCAAATGCCAACCAAGGGCGATTTTCTCCGAGGTCGCCTCGGCGTGAATTTCCACAATGACCGCGTCGGTCAAATCCTTGAGTTCCTCCAGCACCTGATCGCAAGCCGCAAACGGATCGTCGCGGGGCGGCAGGAAGGTCCGCCCGAGCACCGTGAACAAACCGAGCCGGAACCCCTCTTTTTCCAAAACCAGCCAGCGGCGGCCCGGGCAGGCGGCGGCCAGATTGGCCGGACGGCAAACGCGCTCCAGAGTCCCAATCTCCCCGGCAAAGGCTTTTTGATCCCAGACATGGTCGCCCAGGGTGATGCCATCGAGACCGCCCGACGTCAGTTGGTTGGCGATCTTGCCGGTTATACCCGCCCCGGCGGCGGCGTTTTCGCCGTTGGCCACCAGAAAATCCGCCTCGTGCTCCGCCCGCAGCGCGGACGCCTTGTCCACCAACAGCGACCTCCCCGGCCGACCGACCACATCCCCGAAAAAAATCACTCGTTTCACAACCGGCGGATTTTCCCCCGCTCCCCGCAAACCGCAACGGCAAACCGCCGCGCTCGGCGCGAATCGGCTCGCGGCCCGAATGTGTCATCGACAGGCGGCCCGACGCTAAAACGGGACGCTCCTTCTTGCGCCCCGCCTGTTGCCTGTCTGAAGCAGAGCGTTCCCACTTGCACTGGGGAGGCGTCGGGAAAAGGAGCGCCGTGCTTTAGCCGGCGAATTGCGGCCCCGAGGTAACCGCTTACCACACCGCATCCCGCCCCCTGAAGGGAGGCGCTCCCCCCTTGCACACCGCAGAATATGCAAAAGCGCTGCTCCTTGGGGAATTCCGCGCCGGAAAAGGAGCGCCGTGCAAAGGAGCGCCGTGCTTTAGCCGGCGAATTGCGGCCCCGAGGTAACCGCTTACCACACCGCATCCCGCCCCCTGAAGGGAGGCG
>PXDN01000163.1 GCA_003566375.1 Opitutia bacterium | reverse complement strand
TTCGCCAGGCCCTTCCGGCGACGAACGAGCGTCCATGGATTTTAATCGGCGACCTCTTCGGAGACGGCGCACCGGATTCGGATTACGACGGCCTCTTCGAACCGGGCGACTTTGCCACCGAAAGCCCGAATTTACATGGATACCATGTTCTCGGCATCATCAATGGTCTTTATGGCAGGAATGAAGAGGCAAACGTGTCCCGCGGTGACGTTACCGGACTCTTTCCCGGATCTTTGCGAATTCGGGCGGTCGATTGGCGCGCGGGAGAATTTGCAACCTGGCCGGCTTTCATGGACGGCCTTCTCCAGCGCATCGGCGCGATTCTGGAGGCCGATGCCGAAGCCCGGATTGTGGTGAATACCAGCCTGAACTCCCGCAGTCTCACCGCGAAGGAGCGGCAGCAGCATGCGTATTGGTGGACTTCCGCAGTCCGCGGGCTTGGTCTTGAAAACCGGTTTCTTCATCTAACTTCAGCCGGGAACCGCACCACCTGGAATGTTTGGGACGCCAAGGAAAACAGTGTCTTTTCCCACGCCGCCCTCGGTGAGGTGGCAACACGGTTTTTCCGTTTCACATTCACTCTGGACAACCTCCGGAACACCTTGGTAGTGGAAAACAGGAGACACTCGGGTGATTCCGGCGAAGATCGTCCGCAGCCGATATGCGCCAACACCAGCTCGATTATGAACGGTACCATTTCAGGCATCGGCACCGATGTCTGGTCGTTTGGTCAGTGCGTCCAATGGAACTGGAATGTTTGTGAGGCGAGCGATTCAGGAGACGCGGTTGCGCTCAGCGGCACGTCCATGGCCACGCCACAGGTGGCCGCTGTAGCGGCATACGCCTGGGCTCTGGCGCCGGAGTTAACCGCGCTGCAGATCCGGGCTCTGGTAATGGAGACGACCCGCGATTTGCCGGAAACGGACGTTGACGGCTTTTCCTGCAATTCCGTTTCTCCCCAACCGGTGATCGACGCGTTCGACGCGGTCTTGGCGGCGGGTGGCTCCGCGGCCCGGCTCGCCCTGCTCGACATCACTGGATCCAGACGATTTGACGCCAAGGACTTGGCGTTGTGGGTGGACGAACTGGACTCGCGCGATGGCGCTCTTGACTTCTCGCGCTACGACCTGAACGGGTCCGGCCGAACCGGCGGGAAATCGACCGAACGGTTCGACCTCGACGGAAACGGATCCTTCGGTCCGGTCACGCAAACGATTGATGGATGGTCGGTCTCGTTCGATGAACGCGGGGTAACCGATTGCGAGGTCCTTTGCTACTACGCGTATTCGTCACTCTATACGGGCAATCCGGAACTTCGCGCCACGATCCTTGATGGACGCTGCGTTCCGCCCCTCCGTTTGTCCACGGTCTTGCTTGACCTTCCGCCGGACCTTGAGCTCAGAAGCATTGCGGGTATCTTTGACGACGGTAGTTGGTTGTTGAATGCGCTCGACGCCAAACGTCAGCCGGTGGCGAGGCTTCTTCATCCCGACGGTAGAGAGATCGACCCCGGCCACCTTGGCGGCCTGGAGACAGTCGGGACCGACATGAATGACAAAGGAGTTATGGCCGGCTATTCCCGGAACGAAGCCGGCGACCGGCGGGCGTTTCTCTGGTCGGCGGACCGGGGTATGCGCGAACTGGCAGGCGTTGATCTTGGCGAGAGCCGCGCCTTCGCGATCAACGATCATGGTTGGGTCGCCGGCGAATACATCGGCCCCCGCGGTGACGAAGTTCGTGCCGTGGTTTGGTCCGAGCACGGAATCAGCGACGCGGGGGAAGGTCTGATGGGCGATAGTCATGCATATAGTATTAACAATGAAGGTACAATTGCCGGGGTGTTTCAGGAGCCGGATGGCCAGCCTCGGGCGTTTATTCGGACTGCACGGGAAGGCGCGGACGGTTTGGTCTTCGGCGAACCGGTTTTCCTGATTGAAGGCGGGGTGAGGAGCAGTGTCCCGGTGGCGATCAATGACAATGGGCAGGTCGCGGGAACGGCGATAACCGGCTCCGGCTCGCGGGCGTTTTTCTGGGAAGGAGGCGTGATGGAAGAGCTCGGCACTTTTGGCGGCAGCTTCAGCGAAGCTCTGGCGATGAATGCATGGGGCCACATCGTTGGCACGGCGACCGATCACGATGACCAGCCCCGCGGCTTTTATTGGAAAGACGGCGAAATGATCGATGTTACCGCTCTCCTTCCGGAGGAGTCTGAATGGCGGATCGCCTCGCTGATGGCGGTGGATAATTCCGGAAACATGATCGGCCTCGCGGTGGATCTAAAAGGACTGGAACAACTCGTGCTCCTGCACCTTGTCCTTCGCGATCCGGTGACGGCCGTGTGGACCGCTGGGGGCGCGGATGAATCCTTTAACAACGACGAAAACTGGACGCCCCATGTTCCGGCCTCCATTGATACGGCCAAATTCGACTCGACAGGTGGGACGGTTGAGCTTGTGGCGGATGTCACAACGGAGCAATTGATCGTTGGCCCCGCGGAGGTAACAATCGACTTTTCCGGATACAGCTGGACTCTCGACAGCTCCTTTGATTCTCTGCTAATCACCTCCGCCGCGGAGCCTGCCCTGCTCACGTTGGAAGGCGGAACTTTGTTTGCCGAGGGAGGCGTGCTCGGCTCCAGTAGCGGCCATTATGGGTCGCTGACGGTAGAGACCGATGCTCGATTGGAAGTGGAAAATGATCTCGCGGTTGGAGATCGCGGGGAGGGAAAATTCACCCTTCGCGGCGAGGCGGAAATGGGATGGCTCGACGCGGGAAACACCAGTGGCGGCAAGGGCTCGGTCACCGTCACCGGTTCGTCGGCACGGCTCGACGCGCTCAACGGTATCATGCTGGGAATGCGCGGAGATGGGTCTCTCCATGCCTCCAACCAGTCCTGGGTGCAAACCGGTTTCCTGTCGGCCGGTCTCTTCGGCACCAGCCAAATCAGCTCGATGACCGGCGCGGAAATCCGGGCGGGCGACCTGCTCCTGGCCAGTCGCAACAGGGGCGATCTTTCCGTTGGGGCTCACAGCACGATCCGGGCAGGAGGGATGCTTTTTGCCCAGCAGTCGGAGAGTGAAGCTTATCTCGACGTTTCGGGCCATGACGCGACATTGTATGCCCATAACGCGATGGATGCGCTGCGGGGGAAAACCCGGCTGAACATTGTGGATCGTGGACGGGTGATGGTGGGCTTCGGAAACCTGATGGACCCGCCGCCGCCGAGTGAACCCGCGATGGTTTGGGGAAGGTTTCGCGGCGATGCCCGCGGCATTCTGGCGGATGAAGGATCCATTCTCGCGGTGATCGGAGCCGCGGTGCTCGGATCCGGCAGATCCGACGGCGAACCCGCCGTTGGCACCTGGGAGGTGAGCAATGGGGCCACCGGTTCGGCCACTTACCTGATCCTGGGCCAGGACGGGGGCCGGGGTGAACTTATCCTGCTCGGCGAAGATAGCCATTTTTCCTCGCAATCGGTCTCGATCGGCGGCGTCACGGAGTCTCCTTTCGGCGATGACGACAACATCATTGTCGAGCCACCGTCGAGCGAGGGCCATGGCATTATCGAGATCCATCCGGGCGCCCGTCTCCAGATCAATGGCCCGGGACCCCTGGATGTCGAGGAGGGAGCTGCCGCTTCCATTCTGGTCGATGGTTCCCTGTCGGGGAGCGCCATCACGCTCGGCGCCGCGACCCTTACAGGCAATGGCATCGTGGAGGCGGATCTGATTAATAACGCCGGCTGGATCGTTCCCGGTGGAAACTCACAGGATTCTCCGCCGCTCAGCCTTGAAGTAACAGGCAATTTCCAACAGGTAAACGAAGGCACC
Source organism: Opitutia bacterium (assembly GCA_003566375.1). Taxonomy (GTDB): domain Bacteria; phylum Verrucomicrobiota; class Verrucomicrobiia; order Opitutales; family T3Sed10-336; genus T3Sed10-336. Next base: position 3,609 of record PXDN01000163.1, on the reverse strand, counting down.
CTCGTCATTCAATTAGGCGGATATAATTCCCTGGAACACACCCGGATAACCTTTGGCGGCTCCGTGCATCTCGGGGGAACGCTGCACATTGAACAATTGGACGGATATCAGCCCGACCCGGGAGAGGTGTTTCATTTCTTCCACTACGACGACGCCACCGTTCGCGAAGGCGCATTTGAGACGATCACCTGGGACCCGGGCTTCGGCGATATTGAATTCGAAGTCGTTTATCAGGACGGTTTCGGCGGTGTCAGTTTAGTCGCTGTCGAACCGGACGAATAAGTTCAAGGTTCATTCTTGGCCGCGTCCGCGCCCTGAAAGGGATGAGGCATGGAAACTGAGGCCTGAAGACGGAAGTCCGAAGACAGAGACAGTGGCCGGTCTTGCAGGTGCGAAAGGCGCTCTCGACTTGGGAGAGGTCTTTGTAGCGGCCGTGGACGGTTTCCTTGGCGGCCTGTTCTTGAAGGACGTCCTCCTTGAGGAGGGTCTCGATCTGCGGCTTGGTGATGGCGGTGATGAAGCGCAGGCCGTTGGCGGCGAGGTCTTCGTCCGAGCAATGGGAGAGGTTCGCGATGGTGCGGTGTTTGACCTTGCCGCCTTCGCGGTACGAGTCGCGCAGCAGAACCCGGCGATAGACTTTGCCGTTTTTGCGACTGTGAGCCACGTCGATGAATATTGATGACCACGCTAAAAGTCACATGCCATTGTTGTTAAGACAAAAAATGAATAAATAATCTGTTTGCTAGTGACTACAAATCAAGGCGAAAATTCATATATTCTTGTATTTAATGAAGTTGGCTATTTCAGGGGAGCCTCAGGTCTGGAAGATCCGTTGTGACTCCCTGCCCGAATCCGATTGTCACGGACGGGGTTGGCGGCCAAGGTGGGGGCGTTCTGTTTTTGCGATGAGTGAGACCCGCCATTTGTTGATCGACGGCTACAACGTGATTCACGATTGGCCGCATTTGCGGAGCCTTTTGCCAACCCGGCCGGAGGCCGCGCGCGACCGTTTGGCGGAGGAGGTGCGGATTTTGCACGACCGGGAAGGGTGGCGGGTAACTTTGGTTTTCGATGGCAAGGGGGAGGAGATCACCATCGAACGACCGGGCGGTCCGCCCACGTTTTCCCTGGTGTTTTCTCCGTCCGGCATGTCGGCGGATGATATCATCGAGCGGCTCGTGGCCGCCGATCCGAAGAGTTCCCGCATCACGGTGGTGACCCGCGACACCGCGCAGCGGCAAACCATCGAGGCGTTTGGTGCCATCGGCATGTCGCCGTCGGAGTTGCGGGATTGGATCCGGCGGGCCGGGGCGGGCCTCGCGTCCGCTCTGGGAACGCTCCGCCGACAAGTGGACAAGGAATGGAGGCGTCCGCTGGGCGAAACCGCGCCATGAGAGCCGGCGTTTCCAACCGGGGCGAGGTGGCCGAGTTGCAGGGGCTCTATGGTCCCTACGCGGTCAACGAAAAGCTGGTTCAGAAAATTTGGCTGCGCCGGGAGTTTAAGCTGGAGGAGGCGCGGACCACGGAGGGCGAGTTGGTGGAGGTGCTCTCGCCCGGACGCTGGAACCTACTGGAGGGCCCGGATTTTCGGGAGGCCCGCCTGCGGATCGGCGGGCGGGATGTGTGCGGGGACGTGGAGGTGCATTTCAAGGCCGAAAGCTGGGCCGCCCACCGGCACGACGCCGACCCGGAATATGACGGGGTGGTGCTCCATGTGCTGTTGTTCCCGCCCAAACCGGGCCGCCCGGCCGACCGCACCCGCGGCGGACGGAAGTTGCCGGTGCTGGTGTTACTCGACTTGCTCTACCATGATTTGGAGGAGTATGCCGCCGATGACGCCTTGGAGACGGCCATGGAAAGCAGTCACTGGGCGGTGACGGAAGAGTTGCTGAAACGCCCGATGGAAGACCGGGTTTCCGTGTTGCGGGAGGCGGCGCGGCAGCGGTGGCGGTTGAAGACCCATTTTGCCAAAATCCGTCTGGAAAAGCTCGGTTGGGAGGAGGCTTGCCACCAAACCGCGATGGAAATTCTCGGCTACGGCCGCAACCGCGTGCCGATGCTTTGGCTGGCGGGGATGCATCCGTTTGCGGTCTTGCGAAACGGAGGGGGCGGCGCGGAGGAATTGTTTCGGGCCGTCGGGGAAAGGTGGAGACTGAGCGGGGTGCGCCCGTCGAACCACCCGCTCCACCGGCTGGAGCAGTATTTGGCGTGGCTGCGGGAATGCGGCGACTGGCCGCGCCGTTTGAGGGCGGCGGCGGAAGCCCTGCCGGAATTCCCGGCGGACGAGCCGCAACGGGTGGACCGTTTCCGCAAAGATTACCGCGTGAACTCGCTGAGGCGGGATTGGGCCGGGCGGTTGACCGGGGGCCACCTCGGCGGCACCCGCTTGGACACCATGATTTGCGACGGATTTTTGCCGCTGGGTGCCGCAGAGACGGGACGGGATCTTTTCAGCCTTTGGTTTGCCTGGCCCGCGGGCGATTTCCCCGACCGGGTGACGGCAACCCTGCGCACGGCGGAAATCGACCGCAAAATCGGCATGCCGTTTTGCAACGGTCTCGGGCAGGGCGTCCTTGGGTTTGCCTTGGCCACGCCGGTGGCGAATGGCTGAGAAAACGGATTTACGGCCCGCGGGAAGCGGAATCCGCGCGGACTCTCAGCGGCGGACTTTCACCCAGGTGATGAGCGAAGGCCACTCCTTGGTCCGGCGCAGGTAGCCGATCATAACATGGAAGGTGTCGGTCAGGGTGAGATCGCCGCGTTCGGAACGGAATCGTTTGTCGGGATCGGCGGAGTGAAGCTCCACGCTGAAACCGACGCTGGGATCGCCGGCGGTTTCCAGGAAATCCGATTCGTTTGGGCCGAGAGTGACCAGCGTCTTGGCCCGCGCGTCCATTTCTTCCAAGGCCCGGAAAACGTCGCCGGTGGTCGGGTTGGTAATCGTGGTTTTGCCGGGGAAATGCAGCGCCATGCCCGAATCGATGGGCGTTTCGTCAAAATCCGGCAAGGGCTCCGCCTCCAGCCATTCCTCGTTGACCCCGTCTTCCACGGGGGAAAGCCCCAGCATGTTCAAGCCCTGCTCGTGATCCTCCACGTGCAGGTAGATCCCGACTTGATTGCTCCCGAAGCCGGAGGGCTCCACTTCTATTTGGAATCGCAGCCCCGATTCCTCCAGCTGGCGCAGAACATTCCAAGATTCGTTGGAAGCCAACGAGACGGCGAATTTGTAATCAGTATCCGGCATGGCGTTTGTTTTGCCATGCATGCAAGGAGACCGGGAGAGGAGTGTCACTTCTTTTCTCCGCCAATGCCCGCAAGGCGTCCCCAATGCGGGGATACCGCCAGGAAAACCCGGCCTCCCTGAGACGGCGTGGGTCCACCCGTCGGCTCTTCAGGGTCAGTTCGGTCTCGGTGCGCAACAGAAACGCCCCAATCTCCAGCATTTGCCGGTTGGCCGGCAGACCAAAGCGGCGGTCGAGGCTTTCGCGCAAGGTCCGCATCAACTCCCGGTTGGTCACGGGTTCCGGAGCGGTGACATTGACCGGACCTTCCAGGGGGTGGCGGATGAGAAAGGCGAGGGCGCGGCAAAAATCGTCAACGTGAATCCAG
>PXDN01000044.1 GCA_003566375.1 Opitutia bacterium | reverse complement strand
TTTTGTTCCGTAGCGGCAAGACCTTCGTTCTGCCGCCAATTTCCGTAGCGCCTCGACAACCAGCCGCCGCTTCCGCTTTTCTCAACAGGCATCCGGGGCTGCCGACCCAAGGTCTGGCAGCTACTTTCCGAATTCCCAATGGGGTTTCGGTTGATCACACCTTCAGCGGGCGGCATGTGGTGTGCAAGCGGTTCCCTCGGGGCGTCAATTCGCCGCCTGAAGGCTGGCGCTCCTTCCTCGGCGGCAGGCCGGTTTGCAAAGAGGAGCGCCCAAGCTTAAGCGGGCGGCATGCGGTTTGCAAGGGGAGCGCACAGCTTCAGCGTGCGACATGTGGCGTTGTAAGCAATAGCGCCCAAGCATGCGGCGTCCAATGCTGCGGTTAGTCGACGCATTCCCCAAGCTTCGTTACCGTTACTTCGAATCCGGTTGCGAGTGGCAAAGGCCCAAGACGTGTTGCATGTCGTAAACGCCGGGCTGCTGCTTCACCGCCCAGCGGGCGGCGCGCAGGGCCCCTTCGGCGAACACCGCCCGCGAGCCCGCGCGGTGGGTCAGTTCAATCCGCTCCCCCATGCCGGCAAACATCACCGTGTGGTCGCCGATGACGCCCCCGCCGCGCAACGCGTGCATCCCGATCTCACCCGCCGGACGTTCCCCGATGATCCCCTCGCGGCCATGGCGGACCTCCCCGCGGGTACGGTGGCGGACTTCCAACAAAATTTCCAGCAAGCGCTCCGCCGTTCCACTGGGAGCGTCCTTTTTCAAGCGGTGGTGCATCTCCACGATTTCCGCGTCATAACTTTCGTCCAAAACCCCGGCGGCCGCTTCCGTCAGGAAAAACAACAAATTAACTCCAACCGAAAAATTGCCCGCCCAGACGGTCGGCACCTTGGCCGCCTCCCGCAACACCGCCTCTTTTTCCTCCGGCCGGTGGCCGGTGGTGCCGATGATCAACGGTTTCCCGGCGGCGGCGGCGGCGGCGGCCAGCGGGAGGGTGGCGGTGTGGAAACTGAAGTCGATCACCGCGTCGCAACCGTCCAAAAACGGGACGGGATCGTCACCCGCGTCAGCCGCCCCGCTGATCACACAGCCGGCCCCGGGGGCGGCGTCCATGATGGCCCGCCCCATGCGGCCCTTGGATCCGTTAAGAAATATTCTGATGTCGGAAATCGTGCTCATGTTGGTCCGCCCTCAGGTGCTTGTGGATGACAAACCCAAATCGTCCAAAACCCGGTCCAGGGTTTCCCGGTTGGCATCCTCCAATCCGCACAGGGGAGAGCGGACTTCATCCGAAACGATCAATCCGGCCCGCCGCACGGCGTGTTTCACCGGCACCGGATTGGCTTCGATGAACAGGGCTTTGAAAAGCGGATACAACCGTCGGTGTTCCTCCAAAGCGCCGGCGAAGTCACCGGCCAGGGCTTTCCGGCAGAGCCGGGCCACGTCGCCGGGAACCAAATTCGATGCCACGCTGATAACTCCCCGGGCGCCCAGGGAGAGGAACGGCAGGGTCAGGCTGTCGTCGCCGCTGAGAATCACCATCTCATCCCCGAGCGCGTCTCGGATTAGGTCCACCCGGTCACAACTGCCGCCGGCTTCCTTGACGTGGTTGACGTGCGGATACCGGGATCGGAGCCGCTCCATGAGGGGAACCCCAATTTCCACGCCGCAGCGGCCCGGAATCGAATAGAGACAGACCGGCCGGTCGGTGGATTCGGCCAGCGCGGAAAAGTAGCCGAGCATCCCGGCCTGGGTCGGCTTGTTGTAATATGGCGCAACAATCAGCATGCCGTTGGCTCCCGCATCGTGGGCGCCCTTGGTCAGGGCCAGTCCCTCGCTGGTGGAATTGGCGCCGGTCCCGGCCAGCACCGGCACGCGCCCGGCGGCGGTTTCCACCACGAAGCGGATGACTCCCGCGTGCTCGGCCATGTCGAGAGTCGGGCTTTCCCCGGTGGTGCCGACCGCGACCAAGCCGTTGACCCCGGCGGCGATTTGGGCTTCCACCAGCTTGCCGAGACTGTCGTAATCGACCTGTCGGTTGTGAAATGGTGTGATCAGGGCGGTGAAAGCGCCCGTGAATTGAGTTGAATTCATGTTTCGTTGTCGCTAAAAACCGCTCTTTGCAAAAGGATTGACTGGTCGAACGCAAACCTGAACTTGACCATTTCCCGCGTGGCGGGTTTTTCACCTTTTGTTTCCAATCAATCACCAACAATTTTATGGATAAGGAAGTTTTTCACGATCTCCTGCGCCTGGCCATTGAAAACGGCGCCAGCGATATTCACGTTAAATCGGGAAAACCGGCTGTTTTGCGCATCAACGGCGCGTTGAAACCGGTCGAGATGGATCCGATCAGTTCGGACGAGGCGCGGGAATTCGTGCTTTCGATTATTCCGGACCGTTTCAAAAAAATCTGGGACGACGAGGGACAGATCGACTTCGCCTTTTCCCCGGGCGGCATGGGTCGTTTCCGCGTCAACGGGTACCGGCAGCGTAACACCACCAGCATTTCCTTCCGGTATGTGCAAAGCAACATTCCGACTTTTACCGATCTCAACCTGGATCCGACCAAACTGGAAAGGCTGTGCAAATCCCGCGACGGCATCGTGCTGGTGTGCGGAGCCACCGGGGTTGGAAAAAGCTCCACCCTCGCCGCCATGCTCAACTGGATTAACGACAACCGGGAGGCGCACGTGGTCACACTGGAGGATCCGATCGAATACAATTTCCCCGATAAAAAATGCATGTTCAATCAGCGCGAAATCGGGATCGACACTTCCAGTTACGCCCTCGGTTTGCGCTCCTCCCTCCGTCAGGATCCGGACATCATTTACGTCGGGGAAATGCGCGACCGCATCACCTTTGAAACCGCCTTGACCGCGTCCGAAACCGGCCACTTGGTCTTCAGCTCGCTGCACTCGATCAACGTGCAGCAGGCCATTCTGCGGTTGTTTGAATTTTTCCCGCCCGAGCAACAGGAACAGATGCGCCGCCAGGTTTCGGAATCAATCCGCGCCATCGTCGCCCAGCGTTTGGTCAAAGCCATCGAAGGGGGCGGTCGGCTGCCGGTGCTGGAAATCCTGGCCATGGACGGCGTCTCCCGCAACCTCATCCACGAGGGCATGTTCGACAAGATCCCATCGGTTCTCGAAAGCGGTGGCGAAGGCGGCAGCCAATCCTTCAACAAAGACCTTCTCCGCCTGATGAAGGCGGGCAAGATCAGCAAAACCGATGGTCTCGCGGCCTCGTCCAACCCGAAAGCCCTCGAAATGAATCTCAAGGGCATCTTCCTGAGCGACGGCGGCATCATCGGGTAACGCCCTTCCTTACAATACGCATTCAATGACAACCGCACTGCTCTTTTCCGGCCAAGGCGCGCAGGAGCCCGGCATGGGCAAAACCCTGCACGAGGCCCAGCCTCTGGTGAAAGCCGTTTACGACGAGGCGTCCGACATTCTTGGCATGGATTTGGCCAAAGTCAGCTTCGAGGGACCCGAGGCCGAATTGACCCAAACCGCCGTTTGCCAACCGGCCCTTTTTGTTCACGGCTTTTCCGTGTTTTCCATTTTGCGGGAAAACAAATTGCTGGGAGACTTCCACGCCGCGCTGGGGCTCAGCCTCGGCGAGGTGACGGCCCTGACCGTGGCCGGGGTTTTTGATTTCGCCACCGGCCTGCGGGTGGTGGCCGAACGAGGCAAGTTGATGCAGGCCGCCTGCGAAGCCACCCGCGGGGGCATGGCCAGCGTGCTGGGAGCGGACAGGGAAGCGGTTGGCGAACTTTGCCGGGAGTTCGACATCGACATGGCCAATCTCAATTGTCCCGGGCAAATCGTCATTTCCGGAGAGACCGACAAGGTCAAGGCCGCCGTGGCCGCGGCCAAGGATCGCGGCTTCAAGCGGGTGGTGCCGCTGAACGTGGCGGGCGCCTACCACAGCCGCCTGATGGAACCGGCCCGCGCGGCTTTTGCCGAGTATCTGGAGACCGTTGAATTTGCCGAACCCCGCGTAACCGTTTTCTCCAACACCACCGGCCAACCGGTGCGGACGCCCGGCGAAATCCGCGAAGCCCTGATCCGCCAGGTTGTTTCCCCGGTGCTCTGGGAAGACTGCCTTCGCAACGCCGCCGCCCTGCCGGTGGACCGGTTTATCGAGTGCGGCCCGCGCGGCATTTTGGCCGGGCTCGCCCGCCGCACCGACCCGTCATGGAAAGTGATCCCCGTCTCCGGCCAGGAGGACCTCGCCAAACTCAATGGATGAGGACATGACACCGAACAACGGGCAGCCACCGCTCAGTTTGCACGAAAAGCGGGTTTTGGGTTCGTTGATAGAAAAGGAGATGACCACGCCGGATTATTATCCGCTGACTCTCAACGCCCTCGTCAACGCCTGCAACCAGCGGTCGAACCGGAATCCCGTCCTGGAAATGGATCACGACGCGGTCAACACCGCTCTCGAATCCCTGCGCGCCAAAAAGCTGGGCATGATGTTTCACGGCGCCGATTCCCGCGTGCCGCGCCACAAGCACACCCTCGACACCTTTCTCACCTTGGAACCTCTGGAAAAAGCGGTTTTGTGCGAACTGTGGCTGCGCGGCCACCAGACCGCCGGCGAGCTGCGGGCGCGTTGCGAGCGAATGACCCCGGTCTCCGGACTGGAGGCGGTGGAAGCGGCGTTGCAAGGTCTGCTCGATTACCCCGGCGGACCGCTGGTGGCCAAACTTCCCCGCCGTCCCGGGCAAAAAGAACAACGCCACGCGGACCTTTTCGGGGAGTTGCCCGAAGCGGAACCCGAAGTGCCCGCGCCAGCATCCGTTTCCACCCCGGCGGCTCCGGCGGCCAACCCGGCTTCCGGCCCGTCAGCCGGGGAAATCGAAACCTTGCGCCGGGAGGTGGACGACTTGAAAACCGACCTCGCCCGGTTGCGGGAGGAGTTCGACCAGTTTCGGGCGCAATTTTGAACCATTCCCTTTCATCCAATCCCTCCCTGCCCATGAACAACACCACTCCACCCTTCGCCGACATGATCGTTCTGGTGACCGGCGGGGCCCGCGGCATCGGGCGGGCCTGCGTCGAACAGTTTGCCCAGGCCGGCGCCACGGTCGGTCTGAATTACCTTTCCTCGGAACGGGAGGCGGAGGAAACCGCCGCCAAATATCCGAACCGGGTATTCCCGCTGCGGGGCGACCTTTCCGTTGAAGCAGAGGTGGAGCGGGTCTTTGCCGAATTGATGGAGCGGGCGGGCGCTCCCGCCATTCTGGTTAACAACGCCGGGGTGGTGAACCGCGAAAAATTTCCCGAGGTCTCCGCCGAAACCTTCACCCGCATCCTGAAAGTGAATACGGTTGGCCCCTACCTCTGCGCCCGGGAATTCACCCGCCACATCGGCAAGCGGCAGGGCGTGATCATCAACATCGGCTCCATGCGGGCCTTTCAACCGACCACCGTCGATTACTCCGCCTCCAAGGCCGCCCTCCACAATCTAACCGTCTCCCTGGCCAAAACCCTCGCCCCGAACATCCGCGTCAACGCGGTCGCTCCGGGGTTTACGGACACCCCCATGCACGACGGCTCGCGCGAACGGCTGCGGGCCGAAGGGGAAAAATCCCCCCTTCGCCGGGTTTCAACTCCGGAGGACATTGCCGACGCGGTCTTGTTTTTGGCCTCCCCGGCCGCCCGTTCGATCACGGGACAAATCCTGCTGGTGGACAACGGGCGGAGCCTGGTCGGTTGAAACCCGATTGCCCCGCGGCAACATGTGATCCCGACAATTCATTTGTCGGGATTCCGTCACTACTTTTTTTCTTACCACCGGCCCGGCGCGGAGCCGCCTTCTCCTTTTGCCTTTGCCCTTTCCTTGGGCTCGACACCGGATGCGCAAAGGCCGATAAACGGGTTCCGTCCATGGACCACCCGTTGTTATGAACCGTCGAAATTTTTTGCAAAAATCCCTTCTGGCGACCGCCCTGCCGGCCGCCGTCCTGCAATCGTCAACCGCCCGCGCCAACGTGAAATCCGACCGCCGTCCCAACCTCCTCGTAATATCCACCGACCAGCAATTCGCCGGCGCCATGAGTTGCGCGGGCAATCCCCACCTGCGCACGCCCAACATGGACCGGATCGCCCGCCTTGGCACCCGCTTCGACCGCGCCTACTGCCCCAACCCGATTTGCGTCCCCTCCCGCACCAGCTACATGACCGGACGCCTCCCCCACGAAACCACCGTCACCTTCAACATCAACCGGCACGAGGTGGTCGGCGACTGCGGGGCCTCTCACTTCCGAGCCGCCGGATACGACACCGGCCATGTCGGCAAATGGCACATCCCGCGCCCGCTCGACAACCGGGAATGGAGCGGGTTTGATTTCATCGCGGCTACCCGCAACAACAACGTCGATTTCGACATCCCGGCCGCCGCCGCCGAATTTCTGCGCAAACCCCGGGAAAACCCGTTCCTGCTCTTCACCTCCTTTGTCAATCCGCACGACATTTGCGAATGGGCGCGCATGGCCAGCGGTATTGAGGACCGGCTTAAAAACGGCGACATCCCTCCCCTTCCCCCGGCGGAGGAATGCCCGGGGCCATTGCCCAATTTCGACATCCCGGGCGGTGAGCCGTCCGTCATCCGGGAACACCAGGCCGAACCCGGCAACGACCGCACCTACCCCACCCGCCACTGGGGCGGCCGGGAAGACGGCCGATGGCGCCAATACCTTTGGGCCTATTACCGCATGGTCGAGCGGGTGGACGGTTTCATCGGCGAGGTCCTCGACACGCTGGAAGAGACCGGTCAGGCCGACAACACCGCCATCGTCTTTTTCAGCGACCACGGGGACGGCATGGGCGCCCACCGCTGGAACCAGAAAACGCTCTTTTACGAGGAGTGCGCCCGCATTCCCTTCATCGTCGCCTGGCCGGGGAAAACCACTGGAGGCGGTCTCGACGGCGGGCACCTGCTCAACCTCGGCACCGACCTCTTCCCCACCCTGTATGAAATCGCCGGCATCCCCCAACCCGCCTCCATGCGCGGCTTGAGCGCGGCCCGGGCGGCGGCCGGCGATCCGGACGCCCCCGCACACCCGTTCATCGTGGTGGAAAACAACCTCCACCCCACCTATGGCGAAGGCGGCGTGGACGGGCGCATGGTTCGCACCAGCCGGTGGAAATACATCCGCTATCCGGAAGGAGAAGATCCCGAACAACTCTTCGACCTCGCGCTCGATCCGGGCGAAATGAACGACTTGGCCAACGATGCCGGCCACCGCGACGTGTTGCGCCAGCACCGCCGTCACCTCAACCAGTTCATCGACGAGACCAACGACCCGTTTCCCAAAGTCGAAGTTTGAGGAAAACGCGGCGGAACACCGTTCCGGTCAATCCGGATCGCGCGCGCCCGGACCCCATTCGGCAAAGCCGTCCAGAGCGGACCTCTCCAGCGGCGCGGCCTCCAGCACCACCGCGCCTTCCC
>PXDN01000174.1 GCA_003566375.1 Opitutia bacterium | reverse complement strand
TTGGGGCCGGCGGGGGTTGTTCGTCAACGCGCCGCCCTTTCCGGACCTGCCCCCCGCCTGGCTTTGCCAAACTTGGTGGCGGGGAACCTGGCTGCGTTTGCATGCCGCCCAACGGGAGGTGGTGGCGGAGTTCCCCGGCGAACGCTTGCCTTTCGCCCTGTGCAATCTGCCCAAGAGCCTTCCCGAGGCGAAACGCCTGCTGGCAAAAACCGCCGCGGTGGCCGACCTGCTCTTCGCGGCGGCCCCCAATGACGCGGGTGGCAAACGCATTCCGGGCCTGCTGCGGGAGGCTGGAGTGGCGTTTGAGAAAATCTCCAAAGCCAAGTGCGTGCTCTGCCGGGTGGATCAACCGGGGGCATTGGCGCAACTGGATTCCGGCAGTGATTTTACGCGCGGTGACCACGGGTTTTACACCGCGCCCGGTATTTTCGGATGGGACCGGATAGACGCGGGTTCACGGCTTCTTTTGGATCATTTTCCTCCCGCTTTCTCGGGGATCGGGGCGGATTTTGGGTGCGGCTACGGGTATCTCACCCGCTCGGTGCTTGAACGCGGGGCGGGCGTGGTCCGTTTTCACGCGGTTGATGCCGACACGCGCGCGGTGGAGGCGGTTCGCCGCAACACCGCCAGGCGGGAAGGGGTGTCGGCCCATTGGCTGGATTTGACGGCGGAGGATTTACCTGAAAGAGTGGATTTTATCGTCATGAATCCACCCTTTCACAGCGGCAGGGACCTGGACTTCGATCTGGGACCGGCTCTGATTGCCAAGGCGGTCGCCGCGTTGCGGCCCGGGGGCGAACTCTGGATGGTGGCGAACCGGCATCTCCCCTACGAGGAGCCCCTGCGGAGGGGATTCAATCGTGTTGACATGTTGGTGGAAGCGGAAGGCTTCAAGGTTTTCCGGGCGGTGAAATGAAAGAGTGGAGGGAACCATGGCCGGTGGCGTGAAACCAACCATTCGCCCGGAACGCCTGTTGGCAAATCTTGGCTACGGATCAAGAAAGGAGGCTGCGCGGCTGATCCGGAGCGGGGCGGTCTGCCTCGGCGGACAACCCCTGACCGATCCCGCCAAACCGATTCCCCGGCCCGCTCCGGGAGAGATGATGGTGAACGGGGAGCCGTTGGACCCGTTGCCGCCGCTGACTCTGATTTTGCACAAACCGGCTGGATACGTGTGCAGCCACCGCGACCCGGAAGGGGGACCCGACATCTTTGATCTGCTGCCGCCGCGGTTTCGCCTGCGCGATCCGCGGATCAGCATGGCCGGGCGGCTGGACAAAGAGAGCACCGGCATGGTCGTGCTGACGGATGACGGGCAACTGCTCCACCGCGTTACCTCTCCAAGGCGCCATTTGCCCAAATTGTATCTGGTGGAGGTGGATCGCCCTTTGCGGGGGGACGAGGTGGAAATATTTGCCTCCGGCACCCTGGTGTTGCGGGGAGAGGAGGACAAACCCCTCAAACCCGCCGAACTGCGTCCGACCGGCGAACGGTCCGCCACCGTGGAGTTGCGGGAGGGGCGCTACCACCAGGTCCGCCGCATGTTCGCGGCCCTCGGCAATCATGTGACGAAGCTTCACCGCCAATCCATCGGCGCCCTAGACCTCGGCTCTTTGGAAGAAGGGCAGTGGCGGTTGCTCGAAGATGCCGAGAGGGCCTTGCTGGATACGGAAAGTTGAGGAGGGCGGAAACCCGTGCCTGTGGATGGAGCGATGGCGATTTGGGATGAGTGGCCACCCTCGGGGAAGGGCAGGGGTTTCCGGAATTTCCGGGAAACGTGGATTCGGGACCGGTTTCATGATGAGCAAAAATGGAATTACATTATTGAAAACCCCGTTGGCGATGGTTTGGTTAATTGTGCAAAGGCTCGGGCATGGGCGGTTGCGGTTCATTCATTTTGCTGGCACGAACCCGCCTGCATAAGGCCCTGCCGGTGGCCAACCGTTGTTTCATGCGCCTTTGTTAGACCAATTGATTCCCATGCGCCGATTGTTGATCGTTTTTCTTTCCTTTTTCACCATGGCCTTGACTTCCACCGAACTCGCCGGCGAAGACGCCGCGCGCCGCGCCGACTTGGACCTCTTGCTGGAACGGCTCCTGCCGAGCCGCTCTCCTGTCACCGGACGGATGAATCCGCACGACACCACTTGGGAGGAGTGGGCGGCCCGCACGGGCGAGCTGCCACCGGATTTTGAGGCCATGCCGTCGAACCCGTGGCTGCCCGATCCCCTGAAAATGCGGGGCACCGGAGTGCCGGTCACCACCCCGGAACAATGGGAGGAACAGCGGGCGTGGATTCGCTCGCAGATCGAACATTGGATCTTCGGAACCATGCCTCCCGCGCCGGACAACTTGCGGGTCGCCGAAAGCCGCGAGCGACGGAAAAACGGGCTGCTATACCGGGACGTGTTGCTGGAGTTCGGTCCGGACCACCGGGCGAAGTTGAATCTGCAGCTCATCATCCCGCCGGGCGAAGGTCCCCACCCGGTTTTTCTGACCAACCACGCTCCCAACCGCTCCTTTTGGGTGAACACCGCCGTCAGCCGCGGCTACATCGCCTGCTTTTACCAAGCCACGGATCCGATGTACGGGTTGCCCGACGATTCCGACGCCTATATTGAAATTTATCCCGATTACGATTTTTCCTGCCTCGGCCGCTGGGCCTGGGCCGGGTCGCGGGCGGTGGATTATCTGGTGACGCTGCCGGAAGTGATCCCGGACCAGATCGGCCTCACCGGGCACTCCCGGAACGGAAAACAGGCGCTGTTGGCGGCGGCGTTCGATGACCGCATCGGCGCGGTGGCCGCCTCCAGCGGGTTGACCGGCGAGGCGCATCCCTGGCGGCACACCGCCGACCCGTTTGTGGTGGAGAGCATCCAATTGCTGGTGGGCGCGCGCCCCTACTGGTTTCAACCCCGCCTGCGTTTTTTCACTGGCCGCGAGCACAAACTGCCCGTCGATCAAAACATGCTCATGGCCCTCATCGCTCCGCGCGGGCAGATGATCTACTCCGCCTTTTCCGAATCGAGCGCCAACGCCTTCTCCCTGGAGCAAGGCTACCGAAGCGTGCGGGAGGTTTACCGGCATTTTGACCGGGAGGAGAACCTCTGGCTTCATCTGCGCGACGGCGAACACGGCACCGAGGTGGGCGACGTGGAAAACTTCATGGATTTCTTCGACGCCGTCTTCAACCGCAAGGCGTTTCCGAAAAAAGAAACTTGGATTTTTGGATACGATTTTGACGAGTGGAAAACCCGGGCCGGCGCTGCGGCGGATCCGGCGGATTACCCGGTCCGCCAACCCGGCGAATCGCTGGCCAACGGCGCCCTGACCCGCGCCGGGGCGGCGGAAATCCGCGAACGGGTAAAGTCGATGCTGGGGGAAGCGCCGCCGGCATTCAACGTGCCGCTGGCGGAAACGTTGCGGCCCAACCGGCCTCCCGGGCGCAATCCACTGGAACTGGTGTTTGGGCGGCCCCAGGCCGGCGCCGAATGGCGGGATCGCCTCGCCGCCGTCGGCATGGGCAACACCGGGCTCTCCTACGGTCCCGGTTTGTCGGCCGATGTGTTCTATCCGGTCAACGGGGACGGGGCACCCAAGGGGGACAACTGGCCGGTGGTGATCTGGCTGCACCCTTACGCCCACGCCCAGGGCTGGTCGGCCAAGGATCCGTGGAATCCCCGCCGGCCGGATTTTGTTCGCGATCAGCGCCCGCAAATCGACTCCCTGGTGCGGCGCGGGTTCGCGGTGGTGGCCTTTGACCAGATCGGATTCGGAAGCCGGGCGCACGAGGCGCGGACGTTTTACGACCGGTATCCGAATTGGTCGCTGATGGGAAAAATGGTGGCTGACACCCGCGCCGTGATCGACGCGGTGAGCGCCGTTGAGTCGTTCGACTCTTCGCGGATATTCCTGCTCGGCTATTCGCTCGGGGCAAAGGTCGGCCTGTTCACCACCGCTTTCGAGAACCGGGTGGAGGGCGTGGTGGCGGTTTCCGGTGCGACATCCCTGCGGCTCGACCGTCCGGAGAAAGGGACCGAGGGATTGCGGCACTACTCTCACCTGCACGGCCTGCTGCCCAAGCTTGGCTTCTTTCTCGGAGAGGAGGCGCGGGTGCCGTTTGACTACGACGACCTGCTCGCCCTGTCCGCGCCCGCGCGGGTCTTGGTGGTGGCGCCGGAACTGGACCGGTATTCACCGGTTGACGACGTCCGCGAAATGGTGCGCCAGGCAAGCCCCGCGTTTGAGGAGGTGGGGGCGGAAGAACGCCTGGAGTTGTGGACTCCGCGCGATTTCAACCGCTTCCCCCGCCGGTTGCAGGAAGAGGTTTTCGACCACCTCGCCAACGCGGGTGGTCTTCGCCCCGACTGATTCACCAAGGCTGGTATGGGCGAAGGTTTGCCTGCGCAATGTTTCCAGATCGATGGGAGAGTCTGGTCTGCGTGAAATTCATCCATCTTGGTTTATTCAGGATGAACCGGAATTAAAGGGTCGTGGATGCTTTCCCGGCTCTGTTCAACTTCCGGGATTGGGATTGGGATCGTTGTGTTGGATGGGTTTTGATTTCCATTTTTTTTACGGGAATGAAACACTGTTGGTCAGCGGCACATGCGTTACCAGAGGGGCTTGGCTGGTTCCGCCTAACTCTATTTTCTGTTAAACGATTTATTTACTGAGAATTACCCCGCCGTTCCATACAGCACCATGCCTGTCATTACACCATCCCCGGGAATCCTCGAATCCCCTTGACCTTTCTCCGGGCCACCAGCAAAACCCAACCCCTAATCCTTTGGGGTGGTTTCCACACCGCCCCTTCGCCCACGGAGTCGCAGAAGCGAAAACCTCCTCATCTTGGCGGACTCATTGACCATTCCGCATAGCGGAATCGTTACGTTCCCAATTTTTTAAGCAAATGTATCCAAGAAAAATGACCAAACGTTTTACAGCCATGCTTTTTCAACAATCGATCTTTCAAACGACAGTTCGGGGCTTGTGTCTGGCAACGCTCTTTTTCGCCTCCACCGGGATCATTCGAGGCCAGAACGCCACCCTGGCCGTGCCTGGAGATCACGCAACCATTCAGGCGGCCGTGGACGCGGCCAACCCCGGGGACACCGTTGAAGTGGGGCCCGGCACCTATGCCGAACAACTGCTGATCGAAACGGAAGCCCTCTTGCTGGCCGCCGCCGATTCTGAAAACCCACCCGTGCTCCACGGCGGGGGAAGCGGAACCGGAATTGAAATCAACGGCGCCGGGGACGTGACGATCCGCGGCTTCGAGATTCGTGATTACGTTACCGCGATTCGGGTCGAGGAGAGCCCCAACGTGACGATCGAGGAGAATGCGATTATTGAAAACGACTGGGCCCTTCGCGATTTCAACACGGGTTCGCATGGCATGGTGATCGCTGACAACCGCTTCGAAGATATTCAAATCCGGGGAATCTACATCGAAGGAAGCAATGAGGTGGAAATCCGGGGCAATCACTTCACCGACAGTTCCAGCGAATGGGCGATCCAATTCGGATCGGGAAATGCCAACGGGGGGAATTCCGTTCTGATTGAAGCTAACACATTGAGCGATGCCGGCGGCATCTTCATTTGGATGGACGCACCGACCATCAGAGACAACACCATCGAAGTCGCAAATGGCGTCGGGATCCACCTCCGACGTTTCACCGGCGGCCGTGCGGACGATGCCGTCATCGAAAACAACACGATAGCGGCAAGCGGTACCGGGATTTCGGTGTCACAGGTGGCGAACACTGAAATCCGCAACAACACGGTATTCGGAGGAGGCATCGACATCAACTTGAGCTCGGTGACCGGGGCGACGGTGTTCAACAACACCCTTCAGACCGGGCTGGTTCTGGAGGGGTCCTCCGCCCATGCCGATCACGAAATGGGAAACAACACCGTGGGGGGCAGGCCCCTCGTCTTTCTGAAAAACGAGGATGCCCCCACGATCCCAAGCGACGCCGCTCAAATCATTATCGTGAATGGAACGAACGTGGCGGTCTCGGGATTCACGCTCGAATCAGTGGCATCAGGAATCCAAATTTTCAATACTGATTGGCTGGAGATTTCCGGCAACACTGTCACGGACAATCTATCCTCCGGGATCAGTATCACGGGCTCGGAACACTTGGAGGTGCGGAACAACCAGGTTTCCAACAACGGAGGTAACGGCATCACGGTCTCGTCCTCTCCGGAAGCGGTGATTACAAATAACACGCTCACCGGAAACGAGGGGATTGCGCTTCAAATTTCATCATCGTCGGCCGTCTCTCTGACCGATAACGTGATCACCTATAATTACGAATCCCTCAGATTGAGCAGTTCTGATGACGCGGACATAACCGACAACACCATCACGGGAACCCACCACGGAGGCGGCAACCTGTCCTCTTTCCGCTCCGCCATTCTGGTCTTGGGCAGCAAAAACGCCACGTTTACCGGAAACACCATTTCCGACAACGCCGCCAACGGGATTCACGACAATCGGAGCAATGGTCCCGTGTTCCTGACCATGGTCAACAATGTCATCAGCGGGAATGGAAACCAGGGAATCTATTGGGGAAGCGCTCCCGACGCCACCTTCCACAACAATATCATCACCGACAATGGCTCCACGGGACTCAATGGAGGAAGCCGGGCGACCGTCACGAATAACACGATCAGTGGTAATTCCGGCAGCGGTATTGATGTCTCTCACAACTCCACCGTCGAAGATAACGACGTTTTCGACAACGGATCGATTGGCATCAGCGTCAACGCCAACTCGACCGTGCGCAATAACGTGATCACGAACAACGGGAATACCGGGATCTCTCTCAATCGGTTCAGCGGTCAAATCATTGAGAACAACGTTGTCAGCGGACACGACGTCGATCTCTCGTTGCGGGAATCCAGCGATGTCACCGTGCGCGACAACACCTTTGAGACGGGCGTGTATTTGAGCAGTTGGAGCGTGGACTTCGACGAACTGGCCACGCACACGTTCACCAACAACACCGTTGGCGGCGCGCCCCTCTTTTACGCCGCGGGGATCAACGCCCCGGTGATTCCGGACGGGGCCGGGCAAATCATTTTGGTCGATGTCTCCAATGCCACCATTTCCGGGCGGACGTTTGAAAACGTCGTCGCCCCGATCCAGATCGCCTTAAGCGAAAACGTGGAAATCACCGACAACACCCTCAGCGGCGACCCCTCCCGGTCGAATACAAACGGGCCCGCCCTGGTTACCTTTTTAACAACCGACAACGTCGAAATCAGCGGCAACACCCTCCGGGATGACGTCCACGGAATCGAGGTGGAGCGCGGAACCGGGCTCAGAATTGAGGACAACAAGATTTCGGGGACCAGGAACCGGGGTATCATTGTGGATCTCACGGAAGAGGTCCGAATCGAAAACAACACCATTTCAACGACCCAATGGCTCGGCATCCTCGTCGAGAGAAGTCCGGACCTCTTGTTGATAGGGAATCAACTCGATGGCGTGGGTATCCGCGTGGATCGTTCACCCGAGGCCAGGATCGAGAACAACAGCATCGTTGACAGCATCAGCGACGGTCTCGAAATCGGTGGACCGTCGGATAACACACTCGTTTCCGGTAACACAATCATCGGCAGTTCCGACAGCGGCATCGACATCCGGGGCGGCGAAGGGTATTTGATTTCCAACAACACCGTGACGGAAAACGGCGATTGGGGCATCACCGCCTTGATCACCGCTGATGGAGATGGAGCGGAAATCACGGGCAACACGATTGCGCGAAATGGGGCTGGGCTCCAATTGCGTGCGTCCGGCTTCCGGGCCGACCTGGTTGGAGTTCTTGTGCGGGCCAATACCGTCGAAGAAAACAACGGTGCCGGGATCGCGGTGGAGGACGACGCCGAGTTGGTGGAGATCTCCAACAATCGAATTTCCAGCAACGGCTCTGGAGTCGAATACAACGAACGCAATCCCGACTACCATCTGGACGCCCGGAACAACTGGTGGGGCGATCCCAGTGGACCGGGCGGAAACGTGACCGATCCGGAGACCGGTGTCACCGCCTCCGGCAGCGGAGACTCCGTCGATGAAAACGTCCTCTTCGATCCATGGCAGACCGAGGAAGCCGCCCGCCACGAGGTGACCCTCAGCGCCGTTCCGGAACAAGGCGGCACGGTCTCCGGAGGCGGAGAGGTTCCCGAGGGCGACTCCATGACGGTTACTGCCGAACCGGCTCAATATTACGAATTCGTGCGGTGGACGGTGAATGGATCGGAAGTCAGCACCGAAGCCGTTTATACCTTCACGGTTTCCGAAACCCGGGAACTGGTGGCTGAATTTCAATTGGAAGGCGGCTTCGACCACCTGGTGACCCTAAACGCCTCACCGGTTGGCGGTGGAACCGTGACGGGCGAGGGGCCATACTTGAACGAAGAGGAGGTCACGGTCACGGCAACCGCCAACGCGGGATACGCGTTCGTGGCGTGGACCGAGGATGGCGCCCATGTCTCCGACAACAGCAGCCTTTCGTTCATGATCGTCGGGAACCGCAATCTGACCGCTCAGTTTGTATCAACTCAACACACCATTATGGCGACGTCGGGAGGGAACGGAACCATCTTTCCCGAAGGAGAAATTCAGGTCGATGAAGGAATGAGCGTCCAGTTTGAGTTTGCCGCCGATCCCGGATACGGCGTGGTCGAAATCGTGGTTAATGGGCGGAGTCATCCCCCGGCGTTCAATCATTGGCTGGAGAATGTGACAGAGGACCACGCCATTCATGTCACCTTCGGCCGGGAAATCGACAGTGATATTACGGTGGATACAACTTGGACGGCGGCGGACGGTCCTTATCTCGTGCTGGTGCCCATGGGCGTGAGGGAGGGAGCCACGCTGACGATCGAACCGGGTGCCGGGATTTACTTTGAACAAAACGCGGGGATGTTCGTGGAGGGTGTTCTCCATGCGGTCGGAACCGCGGGGCAGCCCATCACCATCTCGGGCACGCATCGGCAGCCGGGCTGGTGGCGGGATATCCTGATTCGAAACACGGGGTCAGCCGTTATGGAATGGGTGAATCTGGCACACGGGGGGCAAGGATGGGTCGCCAATGCCGGGGCCGTTCGGAAGAGCGGGGCCGGCTCCTTCCTCCTCCGGGATTCCACCCTGCGGGAAAGCGCCAGCAGTGCGCTCGTGCTGGACGGAAGCACCGGCGGGCACGAAATCGAGCGCGCCCGTTTTCTCTCCAACCGGACCGGTGTTTTCGTGCGGGATATTGCCGCACCCCTTACCCTCTCGGGCTCCCGCTTTGAAGAAAATCGAAATTTCGCCGTGGAGGCAATCCGTTCCGCGGAAGTGGACGCCCGTCATGTCTGGTGGGGGGACCCGAGTGGTCCGCATCATCCGGATACGCATCCGGCGGGGATGGGCGACTCCATTACAGATGGGGTTCGGTTCAATCCATGGAGTCGGGCCAAGATCGTTGCGCCCCGTCAGTCCGGAACATTGGTCGCCGGTGACGAAATGCGGTTCCGGGGCGTGGAACTCAATGATGCTTCCGCGGGCTACCGGTGGAATTTTTCGGACGGACGCGTATTGAACGACCTGAATCCGGAGCCTGTCACGTTGGCCGATGAAGGACTCCAGACCGTATTGTTTTCTCCGGTCACATCCGGAGAAACTGAACCCTTTCCGGACAGGCGCTTCCTTGAGGTGGTTGCGGACACCGGAGATATCGCCGACCTGCGGGTCGCGGAGTTTGAGGTCCCGGAACTGGTCAACGTGAATGAAACCTTCGAGGTGACGTATTCGGTCGAAAACGTCGGTGAAGGGCCACTCCGGCACGGCGCTTGGAATGACGTTCTTTATCTCTCGGAGAATGCGTATTTGGAAAGTTCCGACATCCCCTTGATTCAACGGAGTCGCAATGGAAGCATCGAACCGGAGGAGGGCTATCAGGAATCGATGGAAATTTCCCTGGCCGGGTTGGTGACCGAGGGTGATTTTTACCTGATCCTGTCGATTGATGACGAATGGGAAGTCCTCGACCGTCGCCGCCTGAATAACCAGGAAGGCCTGGAGACCGAAGTAATCTTGCCGGATCTTGCGGCGGGCCAGACGCACACCGTCGCCCATGGGGAAGGAGACCTGCTGCATTACTACCGCGTGGATGCGGAAGCCGGTCATAACCCGCTCCTGTCGTTTGATGCCAACGGGCAAGGCATCGAGGTGCTCGCCGCCGAGGGGAGATTGCCAAGTGCGGCGGATTTTGACCTGATCCTGAGAGGAGGCGGGTTATTGATCCCGACTCCGGAGGCCACCACTTGGTATGTTTTGGTGGAGGCGGATAACCTGTCGGCCAGCGGATCCTACACCATTGGTCGGGAAAACCATCCGTTGGCCGTGGTTTCGGTGGATCCCGACCGGGGGTCGCTGGAGGCCGCGTTCGAACTCACGGTCACCGGGGCCGGATTCCAGGGACCGATGGCGGTCATGCTGGTGGATCAAGGCGGCAACGAATACCCGGCGGAATCCGTTCAGGCCGGTTCGTATGAAAGCCTCACGGCAACCTTTTCCGAGGGAAGCGTTCCGATCGGCACTCACAACCTCAGGGTGGTCCGTTCCGCCGATGGCGAAGAGCGGATTGGGCCCGGGGCCATCGAGATTCATGAATTTTACGTTGATGCCGGCATCATTGCCGAAGACACGGAATGGGAAGGCAACGTGTTGGTGGAGGGGAATGTCAGGGTTGAAACCGGAGCCACCCTCACGTTGCTACCAGGCACCGAGGTTTCCTTCGAAACGGGGGCCGGCATTGATGTGCATGGCCGACTCGAACTGGCTGGAACTCTTGACGAACCGGTTGTCCTCAGATCCGCCAGGCTCGCCGAGCCGGCACCGGGCGACTGGGAAGGGATTCGCGTCTTTGAGAACGGACATCTCCATTTGGAGCATTTTGAAATCGCCCATGCGACTTCCGGAATCCGGGTCGATCCAAGAATGCAGCGCCGCGATCTCAATATAGCGATCAAACTCCTCAATGGCACGATCCGGGAAAGTGAGCGATACGGCCTGTATACCTGGCAACCTTTCGTCGTCGTCGATGCGGAAAACTGTGTCATCACCAACAGCGGTTTCAACGCCATCTTCGCCCGCGCGGAGGCGCGCCTTCATTTCCGCAACTGCACTCTGGTGGGGAATGGATTTCAAGGGACCGGACAAAGCGCCGCCGCGATTCACCACGGCGCGCCCCGCCTGACTCTCGACAACTGCATCCTCGCCTTCAACGCCAACGGAATCCATCACTCCGGCGGGGAGCCGGAAATTCTCATTCGCCATTCCCTTTTCCACAATCCGGAGGGCGGGAATTATGTGGGAAGTCTGGATGATCGTCCCCATCTTCCCGCGTTGCTGAGCGGGGCGGGGAATATCGTCAACCGGGATCCCTTGTTCGTCGATCTCCAGGGGGGTGACTACGAATTGGACGCGTTTTCTCCCGCCATCGACGCGGCCGGGGGGCAGAAGGCTCCCGCGACGGACATTTTCGGTCGGTCACGCTTCAATGACCCGGGCTTGCACAATATGGGCACGGGGTTGCCTGCCTACGTGGACATTGGGGCTTTCGAACGGCAGGAGGCGAGTGCGCCGGCCGCCGACCTCACTGTTCAAACCGTGCAAGTTTCCCCCACCGACGTGGAATCGGGAGACTCCCTTTCGATTTCCTGGACGGTTGCCAACACCGGGAATAGGGACCTGGACGAGAATTGGACCGACGCGGTTTATCTCTCGCCCGATCCCATTTTCAACCGAAACGCGAGCCTGCTCCTGGCCGAGGTCTCCCGCTCCGACGGGCTTAACCAGGGCGACAGCTATACCGCCGAAATCGACGTCGAAGTTCCCTCCGGCGTCGCCGGTCCTCAATACGTGATCGTGCGGACCAATAACGGACGCTCCTTCCGGGAACGGGATATCACCGGCAACACGCGGGTGGGTGGTCAAAGCATCGCGGTGAACGTTCCCGGGTTGGACGTGGACGGGCCTGCGCTGAGCGGCAGCGTCGAACAAGGGGGGTGGACATATTTCCGCATCGAACTGGAGGCGGGGCGCTCGGTGCATATTCAACTCGAATCCGACCGAAGCAGCGGCACGGTCGGACTCTTTCTCCAACGCGGGCGGGCACCCACCCTTTCCGAACACGACGAGGCGTCGGTGGCGTCGAACAGCCCCGACCAGGATTTGCGGATACGCAGCGCCGAGGGAGGGGTTCATTACCTGGGGATTCGCGGCGTTTCCACCGGTTCCGGATTCACCCTTTCAGCCCGGGGCACCACGCTCGACATTCGGGAGATTTCTCCCACGGTGGTGGGGAATCAAGGGGCCGCCACCCTGCGCATTGCCGGCGATGACTTCACGCCCGGCACCGAAGCGGAGTTGATTCCGCCGGGCGGGGGTGTGCCCATCGAAGGATCCATCTGGTTCGAGGGAGTGGCCGTCCTTTACGCCACTTTCGATCTGGCCGGAGCGACGACCGCGCCTGGCGACCACGACTTGGTTCTCCGTGAACCGGGAGGCGGCGAAATTGCCTGGTCTGAAGCGGTCAGAGTGGAGGACGGCGGGTTCGCGGAACCGGAGATCGAAGTGATTCTGCCGGGGATGTCCCGGCCTGGCCGCCGCACCGAAATCACCGTTGAGATCACCAATCACGGCAACCTTGATCTAAAAAGCCCTTTCCTTACCATGGATGCGCAGGATATGGACGCCTGGCTGGGGGAATCCTTCGCCCGTTTTGATGACGAGGCGAGCGCCCCTCCCCCCGACGCGGCCACTTGGATCGAATCGGGTATCATTCACTTCCTCGCCCTGAGCCAGGACGGGCCGGCTTCCACCATCAGGCCGGGGGAGACGACAACCGTGACCTTTCAGGGGAGAACTCCCTTTGCGGTTATCGACCGGATGTGCTTCAGGCCGACTTCCTTTGGCGCCTCCCCCACAGCAGTCTCCACCGCGACGCTGCCGGCCGGTGAAAGCAACGATCCCCTCGATCAGCCGATCGACTGGGACGAAGTGGGTTCGCAAATTCGTCCCGGGGGCCTGACCGATCCGGAATGGGCCGATCTCCTGCAGGAAATCCGGCAATCGGTCGGGGAAACGTGGGGCGACTACCTCGACTATCTGCGCGACCGGGCCGACCTCCTCGCCGCCGCCGGGGAACGCAACGCTCTCGCCAACTCCCTCTTTGACATCGACGGTGAGTTCGAATCCGCATCCGCTCCCGCCCCGGGCCCATTCCTTCCCGGCTGGAGCGACTGGCCGTTCAGATGCCAGCCCAACCGACCCTCCATCACACCGGAGGACAAGTTCGGTCCCGAGGGCTTCGATCCCGAGGGAGTCGAGCCCGGGGAGCGGGAACGCTTCATCCTCGAAGCTGGGCGCACCATGGGCTACCGGGTGGATTTCTGGAACGATGAAGAAGCCGAGGTGCCCACTCAGGACGCGGTCATTGTGGACCATATCAATCCCGACCATTTCGACCTGACGACCTTTGAGTTCACCCGTATTGGTTTTCTGGATTGGGACATGCCGCTGAAAAACGGCCTCCAAGTCATCGAAGCGCGCATCGACCCGCGCCCGGAAATGAACATCGTCGTCGATGTCGAGGCGACGTTCGATCCGGAAACCGGGGAGATCGAGTGGTGGTTCCGGGCGATTGATCCGGAAACCGGCGATTACCCGCTGGACCCGATGGCGGGCTTTTTGCCGCCGATCAACCCTGAAACCATGCACGAAATCGGCTGGGTCGAGTACCGGGTGCGCGCGCGTCCTAATTTGCCGAGTGAAACCCGGATTGTGAACCAGGCCTTTGTGCAGTTCGACTTCATGGGCCCCTGGGGACCGGCGCCACCCTACGGACCGTGGGTCAACACCATCGACTCCGAAGCCCCGGTAAGTTGGGTGGAAGAGTTGCCGGCGACCTCGCCTCCTGACTTCACTGTCAGTTGGAGCGCCAACGCCGCTTCCGGCATCGCTGCCTACAACATTTATGTTCGGGAGGACAGCGGCTCTTGGCAACTCTGGCAGGCCAACACCAGCGATGAAACCGCGGTGTTCACCGGTGAGGATGGGTCCACCTACGACTTCTACGCCGTTTCGGTGAACAACCTCGGCATCGAAGAAGCCTTTGAGCCAAGCGTCGAGGCCAGCACCACCGTGGAGGTGCGGGTGCCAACGCCGCGGGAAACCATCGCCGAATTTTTCGCCTTGGCGGAGTCCGACGTGGTCCCGGGGGCGTCCGTTGATTCACCATGGCTGGGGAGCTTTACCTTCATTTCCGGCTTCGAAATCGAGCGTCAACAAGGCTGGTTGCTCCATAAGCAACACGGCTGGATTTATTGGTCCGGCACCGGTTGGTTCTGGCGTCACAGCCAGCAGATCTGGCACTTCATGAACGAATCGAACTATCCCTTTGTTTATGGACATGAAGCCGGGTGGTTTTACTTTGACCGGAATTCACCATCCTGGCCCGGGCGCCAATGGTTCTATGATTACAATGTTGAACCCGACCGCTGGGCCCGTTGGTTCCACCGAAGGGAGAATGACCGCTTCGCCTTGCCGGAAACGGATGTAAGAGCCGGGCTTGAACTTCAGGTCCATCATACGGAAGGCGGATTTTCCGAATGGGTGGAGTTTGTGGAAGACCGGGAAATCCGGATTTCCGAATATGCCGAATCGGGCTCGGCGGATTACACGAAAACCGGCGGCACCACCGCGGCGCTGATCCTGTCATTGGCCGATCTGGACGACGGGGAGGTAAGGTATGAGCTGGATCTCACTTACCGGTCAGCAAATGACGGCGCTTTCGAGGGGACCCTGCGGGTGCCCGGTGAGGACGACCTTCGGATCGAAGGAACCTTCAGGTGGCGTTAGTGCAAACACACACAGGATTTAACAAATGATTACACCGAATAAAAACAGATGCTCCCATTTCATGTTCATGATTATCGGGTTTCTGCTCGTGGCGGTCGGCTTCTTAACCGGATGCATAGGCAGTGGATCCTCCAGCCGGAGCAACGACCAGACGACTGAGCAGGTGCCGCCCGAATGGTCCGGCGGCGATCCCCCGGATTATGATCCGGATGAGGAGGCTCCGGAAAAACCCGATACCACGCCGTAATTTCCTCGGTAAATATCGCATTCACCGCCGCCTGAGTGATTCGACCGCTTCCGTCCTCATGGGCACTCTGGTTTGCGAGCGGCGTTTGCCGGTGGTGAGGTGATAGGAAGATCCGCTCTTTCAAGCAGGGCCGTCCTCATGCGGATTTTGACTTGGTTTATCTTTTATGAGATCAAGGAGAATTCGTCATATCGAAATGGTTTATTTTAGTTCCAAAACAAACAGCGGTGGAGATGAGGAAAGCGCGGGTGCAGCGTGGCGAATCGCCGCTTGGTGCTGTGGCCTTTGCCTTTCCCTGGCATCCATCGGACAAGCGGACGGGATGACACCAGAGGAGGGGCGGCAACTGGTGACGATTTTCGACAGCGATGGTTTCTCGGACACCGGGCTCTATCCTCTCGGCGATTTGCGGGAGGTAACGGATGGGGATGTTCGTTGGATTCCGGCGTCGGGGAGCGCCCGTCCCGGAAAAATCGTTATCCTCGAGGAGGATGCGCCGGCGGAGCGGGGATTGCGGCGGCATCAGAACGCCAACGAGCAAAGGGACAGCGACCTGCTGGATTTTCCGCCGGTGTCGGACACCCGCCTGATCATTGCCTTCGACGCACGGGTTTCCACCACCCAATCCAGAACACTGGATGTTTTCTTGCTCCGGCCTGAAATGACGGCGCCCGCCCACCAGGCATCGATCCTGATGTGGGGGCATGATGGGGGGTATTTGTCGTATTTCGACGGATCCTATAACCGGATCGCTCCGATCAACGACGGTTGGAACAGTTACAAAATAACGAACCATCTCGACGCGAACACCTTTGACCTTCACATCAACGGGGAATTGGTTGCCTCCGGACTTTCCTGGCGAAACCGTTTCGCCCCGGGCACGGCCTTTGGTCGCCTCCGGATCGGCGCCATCCGCGGGGAGGCCGGCGAGTACGCCGATGTGACGAATCTTCGCATTTACGCGGAGCCGACCCCGCCGACCATCTCCATGCTCCAGCCGGCCCCGGCCAGTGGAATTGTCCGCGGCCATGAACCCGTCGAATTTCTGATCGGCAGCGACCTGCCCATCGACAAGTCGAATATCTCCGTCACGGTTAATGGAGAGGATATGGCAGACCGGTTCCACATCTCAGGTCCGCCCACCGCGCGGCGCGTCATGATGGCCGACACCACCGGCTTCGCCAAAAACAAAACCCACCACGTGACGATCCGTGCCACGAATGAACGCGGGACGACAACCGGCGAACACGCTTTCCACACGTTCATCGACCAGGTGGACGGGTTTCGCGGAATCTGGTTCACCCTCGGCCAGCTATCCGGGGAGTTCGGCGACAAATACGCCGGCGGTCTCGCCTTTTGCTTCAGCCATACCTTGACCCCGATGGCCGTTTACGCTCCGGAGGTGGACAAGACATTTTTTGTTTACGGCGGCACCACCGGTCCGGAAAAACGCTACCTGCTGGTCATGGCTGCCTACTACGACCATGCCCGCCATGTGGTGTCCCGCCCGACCATTGTTCGGGACCAGCGGGGTGTGGACGATCCGCACGACAACCCCAGCCTGGTCATCGGGGAAGATGGTCACGTGTCGATCTTCATTGCCGGGCGCGGCCGGCGGCGGCCCGGACAGATTTTCCGGTCCACCGAGCCGCATTCCGTCCGGGAGTTCGAGCAAATCGTGGAGCGGGAAATGACGTATTCACAAGTTTGGCACGTTCCCGGCGAAGGCTTCCTGCACTTGCAGACCCTCTACACGAGAGGGCGGGAACTCTATTGGGAAACGAGCGCCGACGGTTTGGATTGGACGAAAAACCCTGCCGAAGATTTGCCGAAACTGGCCGGGTTTGGCGGCCATTACCAAGTAAGCCGCGTGGATGAAAAACGCGGTCGGGTCGGCACCGCCTTCAACTACCATCCGCGCGGAGTCGATACCCGAACCAATATCTATTACCTGCAGACGGACGATTTTGGGCGGACTTGGCAAACCATTCAGGGGAAGACCGTCGCTACGCCACTTAACGACCGTGACAATCCCGCCCTCGCCATCGATTACGAAGCCGAAGGCCGGCTCGCCTACATCACGAAACTGCTGTTCGACGACGCCGGGCATCCGGTTGTTCTAACGGTTACCAGCGCGGGCCACGCACCCGGCCCCGACAACGGTCCCCGGATTTGGGAAATCGCGCGCTGGACGGGGGAGGAGTGGATCACCCGCGAGATTGTCAGGTCCGATCACAATTACGACATGGGCAGCCTCTATATCGACGGGCGCCACTGGAGTGTGATCGGTCCCGCCTTGCCCGGTCCGCAACCGTGGCACACCGGCGGTGAAGTCGGGCTCTGGGAGTCCCGCGACGACGGCCACACATGGCAATTTGTGAAACCGGTGACGCGCGGCAGCCGCTTCAACCACAGCTACGTTCGGCGGCCCCACAATCCGGTCGATCCGTTTTTCGCCATTTGGGCGGACGGAGATTCAAGTCGGTTCTCGAAATCCCACCTTTACTTCACCGATTCGAAAGGGGAAACGGTTTACCAACTTCCCTACGAAATGACCGGTGACGAAGCCGAGCCCGTTCCGGTGACGCGATAGGTCGGGGTCGATTCAGGTGGGATGGTTGTTTTGAAATTCCATGGAGATACCTTATGGCCAAGCTCATCCTGTTCATCTCGGCACTACTCTTATTCGGTGCCGTTGGTTACCTCATCGGAAAGGAGTTGTCCGCGGCGCCACCGCCCGCGGCGAGTTATGCCGATCCGGTCTCGCAATTGCTGGAGGACATTCGCGCGAAACATGAATTTCCCGCTCTCGCGGCGGCGGTCGTGGTGGATGGGGAGATCGTGGCGGCCAACGCCGTCGGATTCCGCAGGCAGGGCGGCTCGGAAGCCGTGACCGCGGACGACAAGTTTCACATCGGTTCGGTGACCAAGTCCATGACGGCGACCGTTGCGGCGATGCTGGTGGAGGAAGGGAAGATTTCCTGGACAACGACCATTGGGGAATCTTTTCCGGAACTCCGGGACCGCATGGATGCCGCCTATGCTGATGTGACGTTGGAGCAGCTTCTCGCCCATCGCGGCGGCGCTCCCGCCAGTCCGCCGGCGTTGTTGTGGCGGAAAGCCAGGGGAGGCAACGGAACTCCAGGCGAACAGCTATTGGAATTCATCCAGGGAATTCTCGCGCGAAAGCCGGAAGCGATGCCCGGGACAAAATACGTTTACTCGAATCAGGGCTACGCCATCGCGGGCGTGATGTTGGAAAGGGCCTCCGGGCAGGCATGGGAAGGGTTCATGCAAACGAGGCTGTTTGAACCGTTGAAAATGCGATCGGCCGGTTTTGGCGCGCCCGCCACCCCGGGCGAAGTGGATCAACCGTGGGGCCACCTGAAAAAACGGTTTGGTGGCGTTGAGCCGGTGCCCCCGGGGCCGCGGGCGGACAACCCGCCGGCGATTGGTCCGGCGGGAACGGTGCATTGCTCGTTGAGCGATCTGGCGAAATACGCCGTGTTCCACCTGGCCGGTGAACGGGGCGAGGGCAACCTGCTCCAGGCGGCATCGTTTGAAAAACTTCACACCCCTGTCGGCGGAGACCATTACGCCCTCGGCTGGGTTGTGCTCGAACGGGAATGGGCGGGCGGTCGCGCCCTGATGCACAATGGTTCCAACACCATGTTTTATATCGTCGTCTGGATGGCGCCCGAACGAAACCGCGCCGTGATCGTGGCGACGAATTTTGGCGGAAATCGGGCGTTTGCCGGTTGCGACGAGGCGGCGGGGAAGTTGATTCGCCGGTTTTTCCCGGAGTGAAGGCTCCCCAATCGGTCCAGCGTTTTTCCTGCCAAATCCAACGCCCGCTTCCCACACCTTTTTTCCCGTCCGGGCGAAGCGGACGGCATGCGGTTTGCAAGCGGTTACTTCGGGGCCTCCTGATTCGCCGCCTAAAGGCTGGCGCTCCCAAGAGCCGCCATGGGAGCGTCGTGCTTCAGCCGGCGGGATGCGGTTTGCAAGCGGTCACGGCGGACCTCCTGATTCGCCGCCTGAAGGCTGGCGCTCCCAAACAGGTGCAGCGC
The DNA here is from genome assembly GCA_003566375.1 of Opitutia bacterium. GTDB lineage: Bacteria > Verrucomicrobiota > Verrucomicrobiia > Opitutales > T3Sed10-336 > T3Sed10-336. Next base: position 8,057 of record PXDN01000174.1, on the reverse strand, counting down.
TTTCGGGGGGGCGGATGTCACCAGAACTTCAAGTCCGGTATAAAAAACCGGCCGGGAAGCCCGTTTACGTTTGATGTCAACTTTGGGATGCACTGGACAGTGAGTGCAGCAACTTTTGCCTTTGGCTTCGGGGGATCAATTGACCTAATGAAACCATGACCAGAATCGCGGCGGGCATTGACGGAGGGGGCAGCGGCACGCGGGTTGTCCTGTTGACGGAAGAGGGGGAACCGCTCGGGTTCGGGCGGTCGGGCCCGTCCAACTACAATTCCGTCGGCCGCGGGACCGCCGCCGGGCATTTGCGGGAGGCTTTCCTGCGGGCATGGGAAGCGGCCGGGGTGAAACCGCGCCCGGCGGATGCCGCGTTTTTCGGCATGGCCGGCGTTATCTCCACCGCGGGGGGCGAAATCATCCGTTCCATGGCCGCTGAGAACCGTCTCGCCCTGGAGGAAGGGATCGGGGTTCACCACGATATCCACATTGCCTGGGCGGGCGGGCTGGGCGGAGCCCCGGGCATTGCCCTGATTGTCGGGACCGGTTCGAGCTGCTACGGGTGTGGCGGCGACGGGCGGTCCTGGCGGGCGGGCGGCTGGGGACACCTGCTTGACGACGGCGGCAGCGGCTATTTCCTCGGCTTGCGGGCCATGGCCGCGGCCACGCGAATGGCGGACGGCCGCGGCCCGGCCACCGTTCTCTTCGACACGGTCCTGCGGTTTCTCGGGTTGGCTGACATCAACGACATCATGGATGCCGTTCATGCCAACGGCTTGACCCGCGCCCGCATTGCCGAACTGGGCCCGGAGGTTTTGGCCGCCGCCGGGGAGGGGGATTTGGTGGCCAACGGAATCCTTGATGAAGGGGCGAACCAACTGGCGGAGATGGTGGCCGCCGCTGCGGGGAAACTCTTTGCCGGGGAGGACGAAATTCCGGTGGCCGCCACCGGGGGGATCGTCGGCGGCAGCCCGTTGTATTTTGAACGAATCGGCCGGGCGGTCACCACCGCCGTTCCCGCCGCCCGCCTGCAACGCCCCCTGCTGCCACCCGTGCTCGGCGCGGGCTTGCTCGCCCTGGGGCATTTGGGAGGTGTTTCCGGTCCCGCGCTTGTCAATCGGCTGCGATCCGTCAAGCTTCCCGCATGATTTCCGTTTCACTATCGAACTCCATCGACTGGGAAAAGTTCGAGTTTGTCGGCTCGCCCCGCGTGGAACGCCGGTTGAGCGATTTGTGCGGCTGTTTCGCCGACGAGGCGGCTTACGGGGAGGCGTTGAGCCACGGGGACCCGCTGATTTACAGCGTCAGCAGCCAGGCGCCGGCCGATGGCGCGGGGCAACTTCACTACGGACTCGGGATGATCGCCCCGGGCCGCGTCGGGCGGGAATATTATCTGACCAAAGGTCACCTGCACGCCTGGCGGGAGGCGGCCGAGGTCTACCTCGGCTTGGCCGGAGAGGGTTTTATGCTGCTGGAGGAAGAAGCCACCGGGGAAAGCCGCCTGCTGCAGCTGGGCAAGGACCGCGTGGTTTACGTTCCCGGCGGCACCGCGCACCGCACCGTCAACACGGGTGCGGACCCATTGGTTTACATCGGCGTCTATCCGGCCGGCGCGGGGCACGATTACGGAACCATCGCGGAGAAAAATTTCCGCCAAGTCGTTACTGATCGCGGTGGCCGGCCGGTTGCGGTGGACCGCGCCGAGTATTGAAACCTTTGATACATTAGAAAATGAATTACGCCACCAAACCGATACCCGCCGAAAAACCGCCCGTGACTTTCGTGGAGCGCCCGTGGGGGTCGTTTCGGCAATACGCGTTCAACGAGGAGACGACCGTCAGTCTGATGACGGTCAAGCCGGGTCAACGGCTCAGCCTGCAATCCCACACCGGGCGGGCGGAACTGTGGATCGTGCTCGACGACGGCGCGGTGGTCGAAGCGGGGGATGAAACGTTTCATCCCAAGGCCGGCGCGGAAATCTGGATACGCGCCAACGAACGCCACCGCCTCTCCAGCTCCGGGCCGGAAGTCCGCGTGCTGGAGGTGGCTTTTGGCAACTGGCAACAGGAGGACATCACCCGTTACGAGGACGATTTCCAACGCCCCGAGCGCGGTGAGGGATAACGGTTCGGTCTTGCGCCGGAACGGGTTTGTGGTTTGGGTCCGTTTTTTTGCGGGCGCCGCCTTCGCCCATCCGTCATGAATCGAAAAACTTGGAACCAGGATCTTTTGCGCGAGGCCGGCCGGCGTTTCCGGCTGGCCGGTCATTTCACCGGAGGGGAGCCGTATGGCAGCGGCCACATCAACGACACCTTCGCGGTTACTTATGACCAGGGGGGGACCCGCGTGCGCTACATTTTTCAACGCCTCAACTCCCGGGTTTTCCGCGATCCGGAGGGACTGATGGACAATGTCGCCCGCGTTTGCCGCCACACGGCCGCCAAGGTGGAACGCGACGCCCCTCCCGGCGACGTGAACCGCCGCGCGCTCACCATGGTGGAGGCCGGTGACGGGAAACCGTTTTGGGTGGATGACGCCGGGGATTATTGGCGGGCCTATTTTTTCATCGAACACGCCTCTACCCATGACGTCATCACGTCGCCCGCGCAGGCCCGTGAAGCCGCCCGCGCCTTTGGCCGGTTTCAATCCATGCTGGCCGATTTTCCGGCTGACTCGCTGCGCGAAACCATCCCCGATTTTCATCACACCCGAAAGCGGGTGGAGGCGCTGCGGAGGGCGGTCGGGGAGGATCGGGGCGGTCGCGCGAAAGATGCGGGTCCGGAGTTGGAATTCGCCCTGTCGCGGGAAGAACTGGCCGGCATTTTGCTCGATTTGCACGCGGCCGGGGAAATGCCCGCGCGCGTCACCCACAACGACACCAAACTCAACAACGTCATGCTCGACAACGCGACGGGGGAGGGGGTTTGTGTTATCGATTTGGACACGGTTATGCCGGGGCTGTCCCTCTACGACTTTGGCGACATGGTTCGGACCGCGGTCAGCCCCGCGGCCGAGGACGAGCGCGATCTTGCCAAGGTGGCGGTCCGGCCGGAGTTTTTCGAGGCGCTGGCGGGCGGGTTTCTTTCATCGGCCGGTTCGGTTCTCCGTCCGGTCGAACGCGAACATCTGGTGACGGCGGGCAAGCTGTTAACCTATGAAAACGGCATCCGCTTTCTCACCGATTACCTGCTGGGAGACGTCTATTTCCGGGTCAAGCGTCCGGGGCACAACCTCGACCGCTGCCGCACCCAGTTCGCCTTGTTGCGCGAACTGGAGAGGCGGGAAAATGAATTGGGTCGCATGGTGAAAGACATCCCGGCCGGGTGACGACCGGGCCGGGCGGGAAGAATGGCAAACCGCTGGCGCGCGCCGCGGAATTCCGTCAAGAGGTCCGGCGCAACAAAAGCAGGGCCACCACCGCCATCACCAGCAGGGGGAGCCAGGCGGCGGGGAGGGGATCCAGCGCCCCCTGTTCGCCGAGAATGCGGGAGACGTTGTCGATGAGATAATAGAAGGCGAACAAACCGATCGACTTGGATACGCCGACCATCGGATTGACCCGCACGCCGGTGGTGGCAAACGGAATGGCCAGGGCGACGATGATCAAACCGCTGAACGACGCCGCCATGATGGCGTGGTAACGGACCGCGAGGGATGCGGCAATCGGGTCGCCGGGATCGACGATTCCCAGCAGCAGCCGCAGCTCGTTGAGCGAAAGATCACGGGTACGTTTGCTGACCAGCAACAACAGATCTGGGGTTTCGCCATAATCGCGCTCCACATGGGTTTGAAACGCCGGGGCGCTAAGCAGGTCCCCGGTTTCCGCGTCATAGGTGTGCAGGCGGCCCTCGGTGAAAACCCATTCGCGGCGGAAATCCTCGTAATGCGCCTCGCGGGCGAGGATGCGGAAGACCGGCCTGCGCTCATCGTCGAGCACATGCACGTCCACCCCGAAACCCCGGTAGGTGTGAGGACTGAAGCGGTTGATCTTCCACAGGCGCCCGTCCTGCCGGTTGTCGAAGGCGAGGTTGTTGATGACCCCGCGCGCTTCCAGTTCCCCGGTTTCGGTCAGGTGGGTGAATTCAATGTTGTCCCAGACCCGCCTGGATTCCTCGACCGACCACGGGACCACGCGGGCGTTGAGCAGCAGCAGCAGTGCCGATACAACCGCTCCCGCCACCCACAGGGTGAAGGTGATGCGCCCGATGCTGAGACCGCCCGCCCGGTAGGCCACCAGCTCGTTGTTGCGGTGAAAGTTTCCCAGACTGAAGAGCAGGGAGAGCAGCAAAGCCAGGGGCAGCACCACCGGCAGAAAACTGGGAACCAGCACCCCGTAATAGCGGACCGCCTGGCGGGCGCTGGCCCGGTAATCGACCAAGTCACCAAAACTTCCATACATTTCGTTCAGGATGAGCAAGCCCAGGGTCGCGGCCAGGGTCAGGCTGAAAATTTTCAGCCATTCCCCGAAAATATGGCGGTCAACCAGTTTCAACATCCGTATAAGTAAAGGCACGAATTCTCCGCCGCCGCGGGCGGCGAATCCGTGCGGCTCAGAACAAGGCTCCCGCCGCGATGCCGACCGCCGTGATCGGTCCCTGTTCACTCAGGCCGTCCAGGGTGCGTTCGGCTTTGCGCACGATTTCGCGAATGTCCTGATACAATTCCTCATCGCTCAAAAGACGCCCGAGGGTGCCTTCGCCCCGGGCGATTTTATCAGAGACCCCCCGCAGGTTGGCGGCGATGGCTTGGATTTCGTTGATCAGGTCGTCGCGGTAGATAAGGCCGCCGACGGTGCCTTCGCCGCTTTGGATTTGGGCGATGATTTCATTGGCTCCGGTGGTCAGCTCGGAAGCATCGCGGGCGGCGTTGCCGATCTCCTCCACGGCGGAGAGCAGGGAATTATAGGCCGTTTCGTCGTTGATCAGGCGCGCGAGGGTGCCTTCGCCCCGGTCGATTTTTTCGGTGATGCTTTGGATGTTGGCCATGGTCTCCCGGAGGGATTCCCGGTTTTCGCGGATTAACTCGTTGAGGTTTTGCAAGACCCCGGGCTCGTCACCGGTGCCGGTGATGGAGGAGAAGGCGCCGCCCAAATCGCCAAAGACCCCTTCGATGCGTTCACCGAGTTCACCGATTTGGGCAAACATTTCATTGAGATCGGCGGTGTGGCGGGTGCGGATGGTGTCGCCGTCGGCCAGATAAGTGGTGGAAGAGCCGTACTCGATATCCAGATAATTCCCGCCGATGATCCCGGACATGGCCACGCTGGCGACGGAGTCGTCGGGAATCCGCACGGTTTCGCCGTTGAAAGATTCGGCGATCTCAAGCACGGCCACCGCGGTGCCTTCCCGCAGGCGGGTGTCGGCCACCCGGCCGATTTTCACCCCGGCCATGCGGACGTCGTCCCCGGGTTTCAGGGTTTTGACGGTGGAGAACTCGGCCAGCAGGGTGTAACTCTCCTGGCGGAAAAAGGTTCCCCGTTCCAAGGATTCGTAGATGATCCAGAGCAGTCCCAGTCCCAGCAGGACAAAGAGCCCAATGCGGGCGGTGTTGAGTGCATGTTTCATGATGCGGCCTTTTTCTGTTTAAAACGTGGGTTGTTGACGTCGATCACGGGATTCAGGAAATCGTTGATCACGGGATTGTCGGAGTTGCGGACCTTATCCGGCGTGTCCACCGCCAGCAGATTGCCATCCATCAGAATGGCGACGCGGTCGGCGATGGTCAGCGACAAATCCCGGTCATGGGAAACGACGATGCTGGTCAGGCCGACTTCCTGGCGCAAATCGGCGATGACTTCGCTGATGGTGGCGCCCATGATGGGATCGAGTTCCGAGGTCGGTTCGTCATACAGCATCAATTGCGGTTCCATGACGAGGGCGCGGGCGATGGCCACCCGTTTCTTCATGCCGCCACTTAGTTCGGAAGGCATTTTGTCGCGGGCGTCTTCGAGGGAGAGGATGCCAAGGGCGTCCATGACTTTCTTTTCAATCTCCTTCCGGCCGTGCAGACGGTGTTCGGTGGGGTAGAGGGCCAAATTGTCAAAAACGGTCATGGAGTTGAACAAGGCGCCGGCTTGAAAGACGAGCGCCATGTGGACCTTTTCGCGGGAGCCCCGTTCGGCGATGTCATGGCCGGCGATGGTGACGCGCCCCTTGGTTGGTGTTTCCAAGCCGGCGATGGTTTTGAGCAGAACGCTTTTGCCGGACCCGCTCGGTCCCATGATGACGAAAATCTCCCCCGGTTTGATGGAGAGGTTGATGTCGTGGAGGACCTCCGTGTCGCCAAAGCTTTTGCGCAAGCCCTCGACCTCAACGCCGACCGCCGCTTCGTTGTCGGCAGGCCGGGTCGTTTCGGTGTCGGGATCTGTTTGGGTGGTTTCCATGAGGCTGTTTTTCCTACATCAGGGCGCGGGTGATGAAATAGTCGAGAACCAGAATGGTGATGAGGGAAACCACCACCGCGCGGGTGACGGAACTCCCGATTTCGCGGGGCCCTCCCTTGGTGCGCAGGCCGGTGTTGCAGGCGATGAGAATGACGAGAAACCCGAAAATTTCCGCTTTGATAACCCCGTCCATGACGTCCTTAAACGTGACCACCGACTTCAGGGATTGAAAATAGACCTCGGTGCTGACGCCGATGAAAGTGACGTATTGGCAGACCACGGCGCCGCCGATCCAGCCAATGACGTTGCCGATGATGGTGAGAACCGGCATCATGGCCAGCGCGGCCAGCAGCCGGGGCATGACCAGCATCCGTTCCGGCGGGATGTTCATGGTCACCAGGGCGTCGATTTCGTTGTAAACTTTCATGGAGGCCAGCTCCGCCGTGATGGCCGACCCGACGCGGCCCGCCAGGAGGATGGCCACCATGACCGGCGCCAACTCCCGCGCCATGGAGAGGCCGACAATCGCGCCGATAAACGTTTCCCCCCCGAGATTGACCAGCGCGTATCCGGTTTGCAGGGCCAGCACGCTGCCGATGAAAAAGCTGAGGATGGCAACGATGGGGAGGGTGGTGTAACCGATCAGGTGGCATTGTTCGATGAACCGGTTCCAATTGCCGAACACTTTCGGCGTGTAAGCCATGGAGCGGAAGACCAGCACGGCAGCCGATCCGACGTCGTCGAGAATTTCGGTCACTTGTTTCTTCATGGCGTTTGGGCGGGGGCTTCCGGCCGGGAGCCCCCGACGGGTATCCAGAACAGGCGGTGCCGCCGGTCGTCACCCGCGCGGGAATGGCCGTAGAGTCCCCCCAGCAGCGAAAATTCGCTTCGTTCCCCGCCTCCGGCCACCGTCAGCAGCGGACCGAGTTGGAAATACGAATGGTCTCCGTCCCGCCCCCAGGCGGCCAGATTCCAGAGCAGGGAATGGGTCACCCGGTCGCCGTCAAGGTCGCGGCGGTAGAGGGCAAAGAGCGGGGAATATTGCCAGCGGATGATTTCATTGGAGGGATAAAAGACTTCGAACGGGCTCAACACCTGCGTTTGGCTGCGGCCGGCGGCGTTGTTCCAATGACTGAAAAGAGGCCACAGGTGGCGTTTGACGACCCGCCCGTCCCCGGGTGATTCCGGACGAATCTGGCTCATGTTCCAATAGAGGAAATAGAAAAACTGGGTGCGCTCGACGAGGAGATCGCGATCCATCCAGCGGGTGCGCCGGTAGGCCGGCCAGAGAACCCAGGTTTTCTCCAAGCCGGCGCGGACCGAGTAAGAATAAAACGGCGCCCAGCGGTTGATGTGGCTGTCGCCCCGCCGTTGTACAAAAAAGGGCCAGAAGTAGCGATGTTCCCAATACTCGGGTTCCTGGCTGAGGGTGTAACCGAAAAACGGCCAAAGGTAGGTTTTGGATTCCGCCGCGGGCGAGGAGGAAAAACTGTAAAACGGAAGAAATCCCGTCGCCTCCAACGGTTGGTCGGTGTCCAGGCCGGAGCGCACCCGGAAGCCGAGCGGCCAGACAAAGTAGCGCCGGTCAAACACCCCCTCCTTCACCACCCGACCGTGGATCGGCCAGAGGTGGAGCCCGCGGGTTTCATCGCCCCGCACGGTGCGGATAAACGGCCACGGATGT
>PXDN01000003.1 GCA_003566375.1 Opitutia bacterium | reverse complement strand
GCCTTCGGCTGCGCCGAAATCACCCGGTCCATAAAGTATGTGGATTCCTATGACGCCTGGGCGGATGCCTTTCCCTTTGGCGGTCAGCCGCGGACGGAAGAGGAAGATCCGGACGGCAGGGGGATTCCCAATTGGTTGCGCTACGCGTTCCACCTCGATCCGGTATCTCCGGACCGCGCCGGATTGCCGTGGTTTTCCCTGGAAACAATAAATGGGAATTTGTATCCACAAGTTGAATTTCAAGTGCCGTTCGGCGTGGACGATGTCGCGTGGGTTTGGGAACACTCCGCCGATTTAACGCAGTGGACGGAGATGGCGGGGAACACCGAAGTGGAGGAGGAACGGGAGGGCAGCCTCCTCCGCCTGACGATCCGTTCCGCCGATCCACTGCCGCCCGGCGGTCATTTTTTCCGGCTGCGAATGTCCCGTGTCACCTTTCCCTGATGATCTACGGGTTCTTGGGATATTGACAGATTTCAAAGTTTTTGCTGAAATGCTACTTATGAGATTCTCATTCTCAGCCATGTTCGCTTGTTTGTCCGCCTTCGTTGCCGGGTGTGTGCTTTTCTCCTCCGGGGCGTCCGGGAATTCGCATCAAACCCATGTTTTGAAACCCGGTGTTCATTTACTGGGAATCTCTTTGATCAATCCCTCCGTTTTTGACGGCCAAGTCGATGTGGTGGGGGAGCATGAAATCACGGCGGCCGGGGCGGTGGTGGACTTTTCCATTTTGATGGATAACCCGTCCATTCCCCATTATCTGGAAGTCAGCGGACCTACCGGACTCGCCGGGCACCGTTTCGAAGTCGATGTGCCGGGCACCGTGACGGCGGGAAGCAACCGCATTCTCATCGCCCAACCCCGCACGGCTGACCTATCCGTTTTGAACGGTATCGCAGCGAATTTTTCCATCCGTCCCCACATCACCTTTGGCCAATTGACTTCGCAATGGGATCCCGCTTCGCTGCGCAATGGCGACGCCATCACAACTTTCGTGAACGGGTTCTTCACAACCTACACCTATCATGTTGGGAGCAACCAATGGCGAACAGGCATCGGTTTTCCGCAATATGACCGCATTCAGCCGGGGCAGGGGTTTTTCTTCCGCCGCGAGGCGGAAGAGACCACCGAGGTGGTTTTCACCGGCGAAGTCAGATCCCATGCCTTTGTTCAGCCGTTGGAGGCGGGGATTCAGATCATCGCCCAGGGGTTTCCCGTTGCCTCAAGCTTTGAATACGCAAAGGTGATCGATGGGCAAGTGGTCCCCCAGCGAAATCTCCTGAATGCCATTGAGGGGGAACCTTCCACTGTCAATCTCTCCAGCGGGGACCGGGTTCATCGTTTTGTGGATGGCAAGTTCACCACCCACACTTACCATGCGCCAACCCGTCGCTGGCGGAAGGGGTTCACCGACGACACCCATGCCGCGGTTTTTCTTCCCACGGAGGCGGTCTGGATCGACTTGGCCGAGCCCCAACCCGATTACACGGTTCTGAATCCCATGCCGGATTGATGAAATCCCCTTGCGACCCCGGCCAACGGCTTCACCGCTTCTGGATGAAGGTCCTGAAGATATTTTCACGCATCGCGGGCCGGGCCGGTTTGTCGGCGGGCGTGTTCGATGAGGCGGCGCACCGTGGCCGGGGTCTCTCCGGCTTCGCGCAGGGCGTGCAGGCTGAGGGCGTCGTGGCGTTTGGCGAGGCGTTTGCCGGATTCGTCCCGCAACAACGGGCAATGGTAGAAGTCCGGGGCGGGCAGGCTGAGCGCCCGGTAGAGCAGGAGTTGGCGGGCGGTGGAGAGCAGCAAATCCGCTCCGCGCACGACTTCGGTGACCCCCATGGCGTGATCGTCCAGCACCACGGCCAGTTGGTAGGCGGGCATGTCGTCCTTGCGCCAAACGACGAAGTCCCCGAAATCGACTCCGGCGATGAATTGTTGGGGTCCGGCGGCGCCATCGGTGAAGGCGATGGTTTCTCCGTCGGGCACCCGGAACCGCCAACTCACGCCGGCGCGCGGGAGATCGACGGCCGGAGCCCCCGGTTGCGGCGGACGGCAGGTGCCGGGATAGGGCGGCTCCTCTTCTCCGTCGTGCGGGGCGCCGAGCGCCTGCCGGATGTCGCGGCGCGAGCAATGGCAGGGGTAGAGCCGGCCGCCGCGCAGGAGTTGGTTGAACCCGTCCAAGTGAAACCCGCGGCGGTCGCTTTGGGTGTAAGGCGCGTTTGGGCCTTCGGCTTCGGGGCCCTCGTTCCAGTCGATGCCGAGCCAGCGCAGATCCCTCAGCATGGCGGCGGCGAATTCGGGCCGCACGCGGGATGTGTCCAAATCTTCATTACGGAGCAGCAGCGTGCCCCCGGCTTCCCGGCAACGCCGCCACGCGGTCAAAAACGTGGCCGCGTGTCCGAGGTGAAGCAACCCCGTCGGGGAGGGGGCGAGTCGGCCTCGGTAAGAGACGGTGGCGGACGGCATGGCCGGGCGGCGTGGTTCAGCGGGAAACGGTCTTGGTTGATTCCGCTTCCGGGTCCGGGATCGCGCTGCGAACCGGGGTGGCGATCACTTCGCCCGCGCGCTCCGGCTGGTCGGCGGCCGGGGCCTTGCCGCGGCGTGTCGGCAGGGCCAGTTTTCGCGTTTCGTAAATGGTCAGCCGGTAAAGCAGGTCGAGCACCGCGCCGACCAGCAGTCCGACAATGGCCCCGCCGAGAAAGGTGGCGTGAAAGCCGCCGAGGAGCGGGTTTAATTCGAGGCCAACGCCCAAAAAGGACATCACCCGTTTGCCGACCATGTAATAAAACGCGTAGAGAAAGGGAATGGTGAAGGGATTGCTGATCGCCTGCAGGCCGACGAGGATCGGCAAGTTGGCGCGCAAAAAAATCGCCGCCCCGAGGGCGAGGATGATTTGCACCCCCATCAGCGGCAGGAAGGCGATGAATGAACCGGCGTAAAAAGCCGGCGTGCAGCTGCTCACCTTAAACGACCACAGGAAAGGCCGGGCACGGGCGAAGGCGGCGAACCATTTGAGGACCGGGTAGCGGTCCAGGTTGGCCTTGCGCGGCATGTATTTGAGAAATTGTTTGGCCCGTCGAATGCGGGCGTGGCGTTTCCTCCGGAAGTCTGCTTCTTGCGATGTCACTCCTGATGGCGTCTTTTTAAATTCACTTCTGCTAGGTCGTACTTTATACGGTCTTGTTCCAAAAAACGAAAGTGGGAATCACCCGCAATCGCCGATTATCGGCGGATTCCCTTTTGTTTTCACAAGCAATTTACAGGCGCTTTGTTGGAGGAATTCCGCCGCCCGCCGATGGGATTCCTCCACGCTGGTGCCCGGCGGGGCAATCCGGCGCAGGAGGGCGCGGGAATCGGCGAACAACGGATGCCCGGGGGGTAGTTCGAGTTTCCCGGCCAGGACCCAGACGGTTTTTCCGCCGTTAAGCGCGGCGCGGAGCAGGCTGCCGGGACCCTTCCCTTCCAGCGAGCTGGAGTCGAAAGAGCCTTCCCCGGTGATGACGAGATCGGCGCGCTCCAGTTTTTCCCGCAATCCCAGCCACGCCTCCAGCAAGGAAAAGCCGGGAACCAGCCGGGCGCCGAGCGCGGTTTTCAGGCCGAAGGCGATGCCACCCGCCGCCCCGCCGCCGGGGAAATGAAGATCGTCCGGCGTTCCGTCAAATTTGTTAAGCAACCAGCCGGCCGCGCGCGCGGTGGCCTCCTCCAACGCGTCGCGGTCTTCCGGGCGCAACCCTTTTTGCGGAGCGTAAACCGCGACCGTGCCCCGCGGGCCGAGCAGGGGGTTGTCGACGTCGCAGGCGATCCGCACCGGGGGGAAATCCTGAGGAAGCGATCCGGCCAGCCCGGCCACTCCGGGCCAAGCCTCCGGCAGAAGGGAGCCCGGGTCGTCCGGGTCGGGTCGGCTGCTTCCGTTCGGGTCGCGGGCCGCGCGCAGGCCAAGGGCGTGCAGGGCGCCGAGCCCCAAATCCTGGGTGGCGCTTCCGCCCACGCCGAGCAAAACGGCCGCCACATCCCCCTGCTCCACCGCGAGTCGGAGAAGTTGGCCGGTTCCGACGGACGAGGTCTTCCACGGATCGCGTTCGGCGGGGGAAAGCAAATCGAGTCCGCTGGCCGCGGCCATTTCGACCACCGCAAGGCGCCCGCCGGTCGTGATGGGCAAGGCGATTTTTTCCCTCGCCGCCGCCGACAGGTTTGGCAGGGGGACCAAGCCATATCCGGCGCGAGCCGTTTGTCCGCGGGGACCGGCCACGGTCGCTTTCCGCCACTCGCCTCCGGCCGCCCTGGTCAAGATGGAGGCGAACCCTTCGCCGCCGTCGCTCAGGGGCGCGGTTTCGATTTCCCAGTCGGGACGTTCCGCGCGCAGGGCGCGGGCGACCGCGTCACACGCATCGGTCGCGCCGAGGCTGTGCTTGAATTTGTCGAAAGCGATCAGCACCCGTTTGCCCATGGCGCCTCAGATGGCTTGGCGGGGGCGGCGGCGGGCATGGGCCACCGGCGTGGCCGACGGCAGGATTTTGCGCCGGTCAATCATGCGGAAAAGCCAATAGATTGCCAGGGCGGCCGCGAAATGCTTCAGGGTGTGGCCGCTCACCAATTGGCCGAGGGCGAAAATCCATTGATCGAGCGCTTCAAAAATTTTGGCCAGAATATAAAACCCGAGGGCTCCGAAAATGTCGCCGGTCCGGTCGTAGCGGGGAGCGAAAAAGAGGAGAATCAGCGGCGTGAGCAGAATCGGTAGAAACTGCACCAACCCGTAAAACCGCAAGTCGCCGACGTCGCGGGATTCGGTGAAAATCCACCAAAAGACACTGGCCGCGCCGATCACCACCAGCACGGGCAACAGCCGCAGGCCCAGATTGACGTCCACCCGTTCGGTCAGCATGGCGGCGAGAAACCCCATTGCCACCAGCGTCATCGGCAACCGGTCCCACACCAGCGAGGCGTTGTGCGGATCCCAGTGGTAAAAAGCGGACCCGAACCCGGTCAGCAAAGCACCGGTGAAGATGGTGACCCAGGGCCATTTCTCCCGATCCTCAATGAAAACCGGGCGGTTGCCGCGCCGGGAGCGGGAAAAAAGGGCGGCGAGGGCCAGGCCGCCCACGGCCAGGAAGGCCGCGTTGGAAACCGTGTCCAAAAAATGGGGGATGCCCAGAAAGGCGCGTTGGTCGGCGAAGTCATGGTATTCCGGCGGCTGGGGAATGCGCGGGAACAGAAATAGAATCAAAACCGCCGCGGCGGCGGTTCCGGCCAAAATCATCAGGCGGGTTTTGCGTTTCATGAAACCAATTGGAAAAAAAGATGGAAACTAGACCTCCCCGCCACGATCCCGCAAGCGGGGAGTGCGGACAAATCTTCCCGGCGTTGTGACAAGGGGAGCGGTATAAGCGGGCGGCATGCGGCGTGCAAGTGAAGTGCCCAGCTTCAGTGAGCGGCATGCGGTGTGCAAGCGGTTACCCCGGGCCTCGCTTCGCAGCCTGAAGGCTGGCGCTCCCAAGAGACGTCCGGTCACGCCGCCAAGCAAGCGGGAGCGCCGCGCTTCCGTTTTAGTTTTGCTTTCACCCGGGGTTTGGCGTGGTTTGGTTGGGTCTTTATGAAGAAGTTTTACATCACCACCGCCATCGATTACGCCAACGGAGCTCCGCATCTCGGGCATGCCTATGAGAAAATCCTCACCGACGTGATCGCCCGCCACCGGCGGTTGAAGGGGGAACCGGTTCATTTTTTGACCGGGTTGGACGAGCATGGCCAGAAGGTTCAGCAAACGGCGCGCGCGCGCGGCATCGAGCCGATTGAGTTGTGCGACGAGGCCGACGTGGCTTTTCGGGGGCTTTGCGAACGGCTCTCCATTTCCAACGACGACTTCATCCGCACGACCGAGGAGCGGCACAAGAAGGTGGTGTGCTCCCTGTTGCAACAGCTGTATGACGAGGGGCAAATCTACAAAGCCGACTACACCGGTTACTACAGCACGCGGGCCGAGCAATTTTTGCAGGAGAAGGACAAGGTCAACGGGGAGTGGCCGTCCGGGTTCGGGGAAGTGGTCGAAATCACCGAGAGCAATTACTTCTTCAAGCTCAGCCAATACCAGGAATGGTTGATCGGCCATGTCCAGGCCCATGACGAATTCATCTTTCCCCGGTTCCGGCAAAAGCAGGTGTTGGAATTTCTCAAGGAACCGATCAACGACCTCTGCATCTCCCGACCCCGCGAGCGGTTGTCCTGGGGGATTCCGCTGCCGTTTGATGAAGACTACGTGACCTACGTCTGGTTCGACGCCCTGGTGAATTACATTTCCGCCGTTGGCTACGGGGAGGAGCGTTTCAAGGAATGCTGGCCGGTCGATTTTCACGTCATCGGCAAGGACATACTGGTGCCTCCGCACGCGGTTTATTGGCCGATCATGCTCAAAGCCTGCGGCATCGAGCTGCCAAAATCCCTGCTGGTGCACGGCTGGTGGCTGCGTTCCGGGGAAAAGATGGCCAAGAGCACCGGCAACGTGGTCAGCCCCTTGGATTTGATCGACCAATTTGGAACCGACGCTTTCCGCTACTTTGTCACACGGGAAATGAACGTGGGGCAGGACAGCGACTTTTCCATCGAGCTGTTTCTCAGCCGCTACAACAGTGATTTGGCCAACGATCTGGGGAATCTCGTCAGCCGCACGCTCAACATGGCCTCCCGTTACGCCGGTTCCACCGTTCCGGCTTTCGCGGTGGAGGAAGAGCCGGAGAAGGAACTGCGGGCGTTGTGGAAGGAAACCCGCGGCGCGGCCCTGGAGTGCTACGACGGCATTCAGTTCCACCTCGCGCTGGACAGGATTTTCACCTTCATCCGCGGCATCAACCGGTATGCGGAAACCCGCGCGCCCTGGAAACTGGCCAAATCGGAGGATCCCGAGGACCGGGCCCGACTGGAGACCGCGCTGGCAACCATGGCCGAGGGGGTGCGCCTGGCGGTGACGCTGGCCGCGCCGGTGATGCCCGATTTGGAGACGCGGGTCCGCGCCCTGCTCGGCTGCGGGGAGACCGATACCTGGGAGGGGGAGCTGAATTGGTCGGAGACCTTGGTCGGCAAAACCCTTTCGGCGCCGGTCATCCTCTTCCCCCGGCCGACCTCGGAATAAACGGACTCGTTCCCGCCGGGGAGTTAAATTGCCGAATCCCCGGTTTTAATTGAAAAGGGCTTCCAATAACGGTGGTCCATACTTTGCCTGTGCGCGATTGCTCCAGTCGAACCATGCCGAAACAAGGCCTCCCTTTGGGGGACCGCCTCGGCCAATACCACGACGTCCCGACGGATCAGTCCCGTCTGCGTTCGCGCTTCGGCCTTACGCTGATGGGAAACCATGCCTGCAACCTGAGGTGCACCTATTGTGGTTGGCCATCAATCGTCGTAGTGCGTCCACATCCTCAAAACGTGGACGATTTTCTGTTCCTCAAACTATTATCTCTCCTAACCAAGGACCGTTATGGGGTGAGATCGAAGACGGCGACCACGGG
>PXDN01000039.1 GCA_003566375.1 Opitutia bacterium | reverse complement strand
GCCGCCATTCAGCTCTCCGGGCGTTCTTCCTTTTCTTCCCGGCTTTCTTCGAGCTGAATTCCCATTTTGCGGGCTCTGGCTTTCCAGAGATTCCGGGCGTGGAGTTGAAGGTCCGCAACCTTGTCCTTTTCGTCCATGATCTCAAACCCGAAGATGGTTTCGATCACGTCCTCGATGGTTACGAGACCAACGGACGATCCATACTCGTCAATCACCAGCATGATCTGGTGGCGTTCGGAAATGAATCGCTGGAATAACCGGTCGACCGGGGTGAAGTCGGAAACCGCGGCAATCGGCCGCCTTACCTCGACGAGTGTCGCGTCGTTTTGCTGATTTTTGAGGTGAGCCAACAGCACCTCGCCCCGGATGACAAATCCCGTGATTTCATCGCGCTTGTCTTTAAAAACGGGAATCCGGCTGAACGGTTTTTCTTCCACGATTTTCACGGTTTCGGCCAGGGGCATGGATTCCGATAGAGCGAAGATGACCGGACGGGGCGTCATGATGTCCTTCGTCTTCATGGCGTGGAGCTGGATCAGATTGTGAACGAACTCGCTCTCACTCTTTTCCAATTGACCGGATTCCGCGCCGAGTCGCGTCAGGGCGAGCAATTCCTCGCGATGCATGCTTGGCACGGCCTGCCCGGAAGGAGCGATGAGGCGGGTGACTTTCCGTGAGAGCCAGACCAAAGGGGCGAGGCCCGTGATCAAAATGGGCAAAACGGAAACGGTGAAACCCGCCAGCGGTCTGGAGAACCGAAAGCCGAGGGTTTTGGGAATGATTTCCGTCAAAATGAGAATCAAAAGGGTGAGCGCTCCGGCGAAAACAGCTTCCCCGGTATTTCCAAAGACACGGGCGTATTGCGCACCCGCTCCGGCCGCGCCCATGGTATGAGCCACCGTGTTGAGGGTGAGGATTGCCGAAAGAGGCCGGTCGATATCCGCTTTGTAAGCCTCCATGCGCAGAGCCCAGCGCGCGCCTTTTTGCTTCGCGTTGTTGATCGTGGTCGGGGTGATGCTGAGAAGGCTTGCCTCCAGAAGCGAGCAGAGAAAGGAAACCGCCAGAGCAAGGAGAATGTAGGTGATGAGTAGTGTCATGGATGCGGCGGTGAATGGTGAGGGAGAAAGCTAGGAGGCGCTTACCGCTGAATCAAGCGCGGAGAAACCCGGGTTCCGGCACGATTCCGGGGCAAATTCCTCCTGCTCCGGGGCGTGTCAATGAGACGTTGCCAGCTTCGCGCACAACTTCATGATTCGCGGTTGTGAAGCCAAAAAAGACGAAGCCGCTGGTGGTAAATCCCCTGCAATTGCCGCGAATGGTCATCAACCCCTTCCGCAACCGAATCCAATATGTGGTCGAGCGCCTCTTGCTGAGCGGCACCTTGTCCCGGTTGGCGGTGGCGGCGGTGTTGATCGCCCTGGTGGCCGGGATCACCGGAATGCTCGGTTTCCTCGTGGCGCTTGGCTCCGAACAATCTTTTTCCAATCCTTTTGAGGCGATCTGGTGGGCTTTCCTCCGTCTGTCCGACCCGGGTTACCTCGGGGATGACGAAGGATTCGGACTGCGGTTGGTTTCCACCATTGTCACCATTGCCGGATACGTTCTGTTTCTCGGTGTTCTGGTGGCGATCCTGACCCAGGGGTTGAACGAATGGATAAGCCGCCTCGAACAGGGCCTTTCCCCAATCAGCGCCAAAAATCACGTGATTTTCCTCGGGTGGTCTGACCGCATGCCCGGGATCATCCGCAACATGGTTGCATCGGAACAGTCCCTGTTGCACTTCCTCCGGCGGGTTGGCGCCCGCCGTCTGAAACTGGTCCTGCTGGTGGAGGAAGTGATGCCGATGCACACCCGCGAGCTCCGGAACCACCTCGGTTCCGATTGGAAGGCGCAACAGGTCATTCTCCGTTCCGGCACACCCCTTCGGCTGGATCATTTAAAGCGGGTCGATTACCTGCGCGCCAGTGCCATCGTTCTCGCGGCGGAAAGCCGTGGACCGGGCCGGAGCGCCAGCCAGTCGGATAACTCCGCCATCAAAACCATTCTCTCCATCTCGCAAAGCCTGAAATTTTTGGATTCCGATCAGTCGCCTCCCCTGTTGGTGACGGAACTCTACGACGCCCGCAAGACGCTGATCGCCCTGCACAGCTACCGCGGGCCGATCGAAGTCATTGCCGGAGACCAAGTCGTCAGCCGCATGGTTGCCCAGATGGCCCGCCGCCCGCGGATCAGCCATGTTTACCGGGAGCTTTTGACCCATGATCTGGGTAATGAAATCCATGCCCGGAGTTGTCCCGAGTCCCAAGTCGGCACTTTGTTCTGGAGCTTGGCCGAGGCGCTCGAGGATACAATCCTGCTCGGAGTTGCCCGCTCGTCCGCCGAGGGTATTGTGCCCCATCTGAATCCGGACGCCGATTTTCGATTTGAAAAGGACGACAAGCTTATTTGCATTGCCCGTGACCGGGACGTTTCCTTGACCCCTTGTGCGAAAACGAAGAAGTCGTGGCCCCGTCCGGAGCGGGAACTCGAAAAGGTAAGCCGCGGCACCCTGCGCATTCTGGTCCTCGGTTGGTCCCGCCGAATTCCCGCCTTGCTCGAGGAGTTGGATTCCTACCAGAACCAGCTTTTTGAGATAACCATTGCCAGCCGGGAGCCGCTGGCGGAACGGGCTCGAAAGATCGGGCATTACGGGGTAAAGCATGAACGGGTGCGGTTGGAGCAGATCGAGACCGACACCACCGTTCCGGAAATGCTGGCCGCCCTGCGCCCGGAGGCCTACGACGTTGTCCTCTGCCTGGCGAGCGATGTGACGCAGTCGGTGCAGGAGGCCGATGCGCGGACCCTTGTTTCGTATTCGCTCTTAAACGACATGATGCACGGCATTGCCTTCAAGGAACGGCCGCGGATCGTGGTGGAGTTGCTGGACGAGTTGAATGTGGCTCTTCTCGATCCCGAACAGTGTGAGTATTTGCTTTCGCCCCAGGTTCTCAGCCACATGGTGGCCCAGGTCGCGCTTCGCCGGGAGCTGAACGCCGTCTTTCAGGAATTGTTCAATTCCGGTGAAACCGAAATCACGATACGGGATTTTCACCGTTACGGACTTTCCGAGGGCGGGGAAATCACCTTCCCGGAAATCGAGGCTGCCGCCCGCGCTCACGGCGAAATCACCCTCGGGGTGATCAAAGCCACCGAGCGTTTCGATCCGGCCGGGGGAACCCACCTGAATCCAGACCGGAAGCGCGTTTGGATTTTAGAGACCGATGACTTGATTGTGGTTTTGCAAGGATGAACATTCACCCTTGGGCGCTCGTTAAAACGAAAAGCTAAAACCCTTTAAAGCTCCGCACTTGCGTGAGGAAAGCAGGAGCGAAAAAACCGCTCCGGCGACCGATTGGCAAGGCGCAAAAATCGGGGGCGCGCCACGGGCCTGCCCGGGGGAAAAGCAACCGAAAATGAGGGTGAATGGCTTGCGTCAGGATTTTATCGAATCATTTTAAATGATCATGACATCAAAATCCAATGCCAGTTATCTGCCGCGCTTCCTCGCAGCCCTTTTTCTAGGAGTCTGTTTAAGTCTCATGACTGCGGCGTCCGCGGAAACCCCGGAAGAGGCACCGGTAAAGCTTTTCACGGTGATCACCTCAGAGAAAGCCGAGACACAGTTCATGGCGCTGGTTCTCTCACTGCAATCGGCGCGCAAGGGTGCTGAAGTCCGCATTCTTCTTTGCGATGAAGCAGGTAAATTGGCGATTCGCGGAGGGAGTGCTGACTCGCTCCTACCTGCCAATCGCAGCCCCCGGGATTTGCTCGCGGATTTGATTGGTTTGGGGGTTCGGGTGGAAATCTGTGCCATCTTCCTTCCCAACCGCGACTACACGATGGAAGATCTTCTTCCGGAAGTTGCCGTCGCCCGTCCCGACCAAGTTGCCGACTACATGTTGCAACCGGGAGTGCGTTTTTTCACCTTCTAATCCTCCGGGGCCATGACCCCAAAATAAATAAAGTTGTTTCTTGCGGTAAAAACCCTCTGTCAGGATGCGTTTCTGATGGGTGGAGTGCTCGCCTGCCGCTTGAGTATCCACGTCCTTGCCATCCGGCTACGCCGAAGAAATGGCGCGTCTTGAACAGCGGTGGCGCCGGTTATTGCAGTTTCATCCAGTCCACTTCCATCGAGAAAGGTCCTTCCCGGTTGTCCCCGATCAGTAATCCGATTTCTTCTACTTTTGCCAGATCAAGAGGCGGGCCTTCCAGCTTCCGGCCCCGCCACGTCGGCTTCAATTCAGTAAAAGGCAGCCGGACCTCCACCCACTCGTCCGCCCGGGTGGCGAATTCCATTCCGTAGGAAACGGGAGAGCCCCGAAAACGCGCGTCCGTGGAGATCCGGAGCTGATAAGTTCGACCGTCCCCCTTTACCCGAAGGACCACAGCCTTGTATTCCCGCAAATCCGAAGTCCACCGGATGGTTCGAACCGAAGAAAAGCCGCCGTTGTTTTCCAAAGAAAGCGTGCCCGAAAAATGGAGCACGCCATCGGCGATCCTCGGACCGCCAGCGGAAAGCCCGCCCATTACCCCGTCGTTGACCGCCACCCATTGCGGTTCGTTGCCCGATGAGGAAAAATCAAAAAGTGTTTTCATGGATACAGGATTCGAATGAGCCGCCATTCCGTGCCCGGAGCCGGCAGTTGCCACCGCCAAGAGAAAAAAGTTGAGCGAACCCGTCAGCGCGAACCGCGTCAACTTCGGGAATGTGATCATAACCATCTTGGATACTCCACCCAAAGGGCCCGTGGCTCAACCGAACTTCGATAATTTCGCCGTGCGAAGCCCAACGGATGAAGGCCCGATTGAGAGGCACGCCGCCGGGGACACCATTACCGGTTCGGGAATTTCCAGTGGATTTTGGCCACGAACACACTGCCGTCGCTGTTGTATTTTTCGACGCCGCGGGGCTGCATCCATTCCGCGACGGTCACCCAGGTTTCGTTTGGACTGACATCGGTCACACCGAAATTCCCCAACCGGGCGCCCCGCTCCGGCACCAGGATTTGTTCGGTTTCGCGCAGCACCCGGAGCCTGTCCGGATCGACCCGGGCCATGAACAACGGCGCGCGATGGCGAAACACATGGTCGTTGTTGGCACCGCGGCGGGTGTAAACCAGAAACAACCCTTCGCGATGGGTGACCCAGTGCTGTTGCGTGTTGTAGCTCCCCAAATCGCTGCCGTCGTCAAATTTCCATGGTTGGTAGTTATCGAAATGCAATCCGTCCTGACTTTTGGCCACATATCCTTTCTCGTCGTTGCGAATGGTCATGAAGAAAGCATTTTTGAAGCGGGTCAGGGACGGTTCGCCCAACCCCCGGGTTTGGTTGTTCAATTCCAGTTCGGAACCATGCTCCAGGTAGGTCAGCGTTTCGCCATCGAAGGCGCACCGGCAAACCGTAACCCGGGAATTTTTCCCCGGAGGCCGGAAATAGATCGGCAGCAAAATGGTTCCGTCCTCCAAGTCGAACCGTTGGGTGCAACCGGCTCCGGAATTATGGAATTTCTCCCCGTCCGGCATTCGCAGTTTTTTCCAATCCGCCCATTCGCCGGTCTTCGCGTCGTAAACCGAATAGGCGGTGTGCCGGGGGCGCGGACTGGTCACCCTCCAGTCGGGAGTGTAAACGACAGTGTGGCCGGTTCCGAGCAACCGGCTCGAAGCGGCATGCCAGCCCGGCCAAAAATCACTGACGGCCACCGGACGCTCCTCCCCACCAATGGCATCATGGCGGGGCTTCAGGGTTTCCATCTCCACCGGTTCCGTCCAGGTCTTTCCCAAATCGTCGGTTTCCATGCCGAACATTCCCCGAAAGACGTCGCTGCCGGCCAAATCGAGACTGTTCATGGTCATCACCACGCGCGGCGCTCCGTTCGCTCCCCGTTGCGGCACAATTCCCGCGCGGGGATGGCTCCAGCATCTTTCCCCGTCGAACAGTTTGGTGGCCACTCCCAAGCTCAACTCGTGTCCCGCGTTTTTTCCGAAACTCACACAAGATGGAAGAAGCATCCAGGATACGCCGCTGACCATGGAGCATTTGAGGAAGGACCGTCGTTTCATTTTCATAAATCGGCAAGGAATGGAATCGATACCCAAAATACCCAACCGTTCCCCAAAAGGGAAGTGAAACACGGCGCGGTGATTCATTGAACCCCGGGATTCTGGATTGGGCGGCTTCCTTGCCACCTATTCCCCACCATCTTGTAATTCTCTCCCGGATAAACTCACATCGAACGATGGACTTCCCCTCTCCGATATGCGGAATCAAGGCGTTCCACAATGAGATACAACAGGCCTCAGCGAGTTTGGGCTTGAAAAGATGTCACGCCGTGATTGAATTTCATAATCGGCCCCTGGCCACCCCTTCGACGCGACTTTTACTTTTGCACTCACGACCCCGTCCGATCCCCCCTACTTTGAACCCGTTCGTAAAAGTTAGCGTCCCGGGATTTCAATTGTTGTGGGTGAGATTGATAGGTTTCATGTGCCAGGTTTCGGGTTTCAGCACCCCGGGAATAAACTTGTGGGCTGAAGGGAGAAGCGGAATAGTTATCCCCGACGATGAATGTGGCAGCGAAAGGTTGTCGGGATGCGGGGATGGCAAGGTTTGCTCCGATTACCGTTTTCCTTGTCTGTGTTTTGCCGCTGACAACCGGAGCGGCCATGGAAGAATTGTTGCTTCAGGAAGAGTGGTCCCATCCCGAACGGGTCGAAATTGCCGATTATCCGCACAATCGGAAACCCGCATCGTTGCATTCCGTAGATTTGCATGCCTACCCCGGGTGGGCCTTTGGTTTGCACGCCTCCCGGGATGGCGGCTCGGGGGGAGGGCTTTCGTCCATGCTTGAAACCGGTGAGTACCGGTTGGAAATTCGTCCATGGGGCGAAGGGGAAACTCCCGCTGGATCGTGGAGTGAAGAACGGCTTACCCATCCCGGTGTCTGGCCCGCGGACGGGAGTGTGGTTTTGATTCGAAGCTGGCTCGGAGCGCGCACAACAAACCTGCCTCCGGCTTACGCGGGAAATTGGAACACGGGATTGATTGTGGGAAATGCCCGCATTGAAATCCGCTTTGGCCTTTCTTCCGGTCAATTGCGGCTTTTCGACATTTCCGGAAACGATCCCGACCACCATGTCATCGGCTTCGGGGACCGGGTCGGCTTCGATTACTCCATTTCACCCGCGCCGGCGGCGGACGGTGTTTGGCATGAACTGGAGGTTCTGATCTCTTCCGATGACCGGATCGCCATCATTCTGGGAGGAACTCCGGCGGGAGTGCGCACGATTCCGGGAACCTACGGGGGAACCCTGGCATGGATCCGGCAAGGTGACGGCCGCGGGGTGGGTGTTTACGGGCCGCTGAGTGTGGTTGCGGTGAAGGAGGGTTTTGATGATTGGGTCGACCGCCGGGAAGTTCCACCGGATTACCAAAGCGGACTGGAAGCGGCTTACGATCTTCTGATGAGGGGCGACACCGTCGGCGCCCGGGAAAAATTTCGTTGGTTGTCCGCTGCG
>PXDN01000371.1 GCA_003566375.1 Opitutia bacterium | reverse complement strand
CGGCGGCTCAATCCCCAAGGTTTGCCTAAGAAAAGTCACCCAAGCATTCAACTAAATCATCATATTTCTCGTAAATAGACAGTTACAACCTGCTTGCCAAGGATGCCCTGACCCTTGAAACATCAGTATTCGATAAAATACCCAAAATGCAGGCACCGGCATTCATCCGGGCTTTCATGAAAATGAAATTGCGATGAGGGAATTTCCACTTGCTCCAACCAGACTTCCCCCTTTAAAACCAAAAGTTAGTTTCAACCAAACCCAACTCCATTCCAGACCAAACCTAACTCCATCCAAATTATGATTCACAAAAGATTACTCGCAACATGCATCGCTTCCGCGGCAATAGGCTTTGGCTCCGCCGCCAACGCCCAATTTGGCAATGTCATGTTGGAAAACTGGGACGCCGCTCCAACCGGTGGCTTGCAAACCACCGGATACACCGGTGCCTGGGATTCTGTCAGCTTCCACTCGACTTGGCCCAACGGTAACATTTCCGGCGTGACGCTCGACTCAATCGCCGAAATCCGCACGGATGATGCAAACGTTTTCGGCAAGGGCACTTCCAACCAAATTCTTTTCCTAAACGAAGCTTCCGGCTTATCCTTCAGCTTCGCCATGCCATCCGGTGTGGAAGTAGCCACACTCAGCTACAAGAGTATCGTTACGGGTTTTGCCTCCGATCCGGATGTGACCATCACCAACCGCTTCACCAAACGTTTCTTTGATTCCGAAGGCGATACTGCCATTAACTACGGGCTGCAAAGAGTTAATGATCAGGAATACCGCCTTAGAAATGAAGCGGAACGATATGACGTGGGACAGGTGTATCACTTCGATGCCATCGTTAACAACAGCGCCGATACCATCACTTTTAACACTCCGGCCGGCCAGGCATCCTTGGATTCCGGGATGACCGGCGTGTGGCTCGATGGTGAATTCAATCTGGCTTACAGCTTCGGACGCAATGCAACGGCTCCCGGAGATTTAACGAGTTTTGTAATGGAAACGTTCAGCAACAATCCGTGGAGTGCTTTGTATGATGAGGTCGCCATCACCGAAGGTGCTTTCGTCATTCCCGAGCCCTCCACCTACGCCCTCCTGTTCGGACTCGGCGTTCTGGGAACGGCCCTGGTGATCCGCCGCCGCCGGAAGTAATTTTTCCACTGTCCTTTCTCTCCTTGTGAAAACTCCCGGCCCTCCGCGGCCGGGAGTTTTTTTGCTTCTGGAGATGCAAATCTCCCGAAATGTCGTGACCGCCGCTTGCGTTGGTGCTAAAGAGGCTCCTTTTTCATAACGGACCGGTTCGCCCGCCGGACGGGAGAATGTCCACCCGGCTGATTCGGCGAACTGGAAACACCAACGATCCATGCATCTGCAACTGGTCAAATCCAAACTCCACCGCGTCGAGGTGACCGATTGCTCCCTGAATTACGAGGGGAGCCTGGCCATCGACCGCGCCCTGATGGAGGCCGCCAACATGAAGCCGTTTGAGAAAATCCTCATCGGCAACATGGCCAACGGGCACCGTTTTGAAACCTACGCCATCCCCGCCCCCGCCGGGTCGGGAACCATCAGCCTGAACGGAGCCACCGCCCATTTGGGCAAACCGGGGGATCTTCTCACCATCATGTCGTTCGCCTGGGTGGAGGAAAAAGAGGCGGAGTCCTGGCAACCCTCGGTCGTCGTCCTCGGCGACCGCAACCGCAACATCATCAAGAAAAGCAATAAGTGAGCATCAAGTTATTCATTCCGGGACCGGTCGAGGTCTCTCCCGCAACCTACCGGGCGATGACCACGCCGGTTTTCGGCCACCGCAGCGCCGATTTCGTCGAGCTGTATCAGTCCGTCCAACCCCGCCTCCAGGAGCTGTTCGGCACCGCCGATCCAGTTTTTATCAGTACCAGCAGCGCTTGGGGCGTGATGGAGGGCGCCCTGCGCAACGTGACGAAAAAGAAGGTGCTCAACTGCATGAGCGGAGCCTTTTCCGACAAATGGCACGACGTCTCCAAGCGCTGCGGCAAGGAGGCCGGCGCGCTCCGCTTCGAATGGGGCCAACCGGTCGATCCGGAGGCCGTCCGCCGCGAGTTGGCCACCGGAGCTTATGATTCCCTAACCGTCATTCACAACGAAACCTCGACCGGCACCATGAACCCGCTGGCCGACATTTTGACGGTGGCGCGGGAGTTTCCCGAGGTCATCACCATCGTGGACACGGTCAGTTCTTTCTCGGCCCTGCCGATCCCGAAGGATGAACTCGGCATCGACGTCATGTTGACCGGGTCGCAAAAGGCGCTGGCCCTGCCGCCGGGCTTGTCGCTCTTCTCGGTCTCGCAACGGGCCCTCGACCGGGCCGCCAACGTGAACGACCGCGGCTACTATTTCGATTTCCACGAGTTTCTGGCCAATCACGAAAAAGGGATGACTCCGAGCACCCCGGTCATCCCCCTCATTCACGCCCTGCGATCGAAACTCGACGACATTTTCGCCGAAGGGATCGACGCCCGCCACGAACGCCACCGCCGCCTCAACACCCTCGTCCATGACTGGGTGAAGTCCCGCGGCTTCGAGCTGTTTCCCGCTCCGGGCTTTGCATCAGTCTCGCTGACCTGCGTCCGCAACAACCTGGAAATCGACGTCGCCGCCCTGAACAAGATCCTGAAATCGAAGTTCTCCTGCGTGATCGACGGCGGTTACGGCAAGATCAAGGGAAAGACCTTCCGCATCTCCAACATGGGCGACGAAACCGATGAAACCATGACCCAATTGCTTGCCAACCTTGACAGCGCCCTTGCGGAAATGAAAGTAACGGTCGGTTAAATCAACACCTTACCGGGCGAGCAGCCGGAATTCCGACCAACCACCACCCAAGTTTGCATGAAGAAATTAGTTATCGCCGAGAAGCCCAGCGTGGCCCGCGACCTCGCCTCCGCCCTCGGTCGGGTTCCGAAAAGCGGGGATATTTACGAGAACGATGAATACGTGATCGCCTCTGCGGTCGGCCACCTTGTCGAACTCTTCATGCCGGACGACATCGACAAGAAACTCAAGGCATGGAGCTTCAAAACCCTGCCCATCCTGCCGGAAAAATTTCAGCTCAAGCCAATCGACAAGACCAAGGCCAAATTCAACGAGCTGAAAAAACTGCTCAAACGAAAGGATGTCGACAGCGTCATCAACGCCTGCGACGCCGGGCGCGAGGGGGAGCTGATTTTCAGCTACATCTACGAGCTTTCCGGTTCCAAACTTCCGATCCAACGCCTCTGGCTGGTCTCGATGACGCCCGCCGCCATCCGCAAATCGTTCGAGCAGCTCCGCTCCGACGAACAAATGAAGCCGCTGCAAAACGCCGCCCGCTGCCGCAGCGAATCGGATTGGCTGATCGGCATCAACGGCACCCGCGCACTCACCAAGCGGATGTTCGGCATGCAAAACGTGGCCACCGTCGGCCGCGTGCAAACCCCCACCCTGACCATGGTGGTGGACCGCGAAAAGGCGATCCGCGATTTCAAACCGCGCGCCTACTGGCAGGTGAAGGGCCAATTTCGCATCGCGGCCGGCGATTACGAAGGGGTTTACCAAAAACCAAACTTCAAAAAAGCGGACGACCCGCACGACCGCGCCGACCGGATGTGGGACAAAGCCTCCGCCGCCGCCGTTCTCGACGCGGTCGAAGGAAAAACGGCCGACGTCACCGAGGAGAAGAAACGCACCCGCCAGGCCTGCCCGCGCCTCTACGACTTGACCACCCTTCAGCGCGAGGCCAACGGCCGATTCGGTTTCCCCGCCGGCAAGACCCTCCGCGTCGCCCAGGCTCTCTACGAAAAACACAAGGTTCTCACCTATCCGCGAACCGATTCCAAGGCTCTGCCGGAGGATTATGCCCCCACCGTGCGGGAAACCCTCAACGCCTTCGAAGGTCCGCTCGCCCCGTTCGCCCGCAAGGTGCGGGAAAACGACTGGGTGAAACCGGGCAATAAACGCATTTTTAACAACGCCGAAGTCAGCGACCACTTTGCCATCATTCCGACCGGCTCCTTCAAAGCCAACCTGAGCGAGGATGAAGCCAAAATTTTCGACATGGTTTGCCGCCGCTTCATCGGAATCTTTTTCCCGCCGGCGGAGTTCGATGTCACCACCCGTCTCTCCACCATTGCCGGCCACGCCTTTAAAACCGAAGGCAAAGTGCTGGCCGTGCCCGGCTGGCTCGAGGTGCAGGGAAAATCGGCGGCCGACGCCACCCTGCCCGCCCTCGGCCCGG
The DNA here is from genome assembly GCA_003566375.1 of Opitutia bacterium. Lineage (GTDB taxonomy): Bacteria > Verrucomicrobiota > Verrucomicrobiia > Opitutales > T3Sed10-336 > T3Sed10-336. Next base: position 3,312 of record PXDN01000371.1, on the reverse strand, counting down.
AAGACGGCAATCCGCCCAAGGCCGAGCCCCTGGAAATCGAGTTGGCCGAGGATGCCACCCGCCCGCCCCCGCGCTACAACGAAGCCACCCTGCTCGCCGCCATGGAAACGGCCGGCAAGATGGTCGAGGATGAGGAACTGGCCGAGGCGATGAAAGACTCCGGTCTCGGCACCCCGGCCACCCGCGCCGCCACCATCGACCACCTTATTTACGAAAAATACCTGCTCCGGGAAGGTCGCGAGCTGGCCCCGACGCCCAAGGCCGAGGAGCTGGTGGACATTCTCCGCACCATCGGCGTGCAAACCCTCACCAGTCCCGACATGACCGGCGACTGGGAGCACCGCCTCCGCCTCATGGAGCAGGGCAAGCTCTCCCGCGGCGATTTCATGGAGGGCATCAAAAAAATCACCAGCGAACTCGTCGAGCGCGCCAAGGGATTTGAGGAAAACGAGGAGAACCTCCCCGAAACCCGGTTCATCTCCCCCACCGATAACAAACCGATGCGCGAAGCCATGCGCTATTACCGGTCCCAGGATGGCGCCCTCACCATTTACAAGAACATGGGCAACCGGAAGCTGGAGGAGGAAGAGATCCAAACCCTGCTCAAGGAAGGCAAAATCGGGCCGCTCGACGGTTTCCGGTCAAAGGCCGGGAAGCCGTTTTCGGCCATGCTGGTGCTGGAGGACAACAAGGCCAAATTCAATTTCGGCAACAACGGCGGAGAAAACGGGGACGAAGACGTTGATCTCTCCGAATACCCGGTCATCGCCAACTGCCCGCTCGACAACGCCCCGGTTCATGAAACCCCCAACGCCTACGTTTGCGCCAATTACAAACGCGGCGACGGCGGGTGTTCCTTCCGGGTGGGGCGCACCATTCTCGGCCGGGCGATCGCGCCGGAGGAGTTCAAGCTGCTCCTGGCCGACAAGAAGACGCCGTTGCTGAAAGGATTCCGTTCCAACCGCACCAAACGCCTCTTCGACGCGCACCTTGTGTTGAAAGCCGACGGCGGCATCGGCTTCGAGTTCCCGCCCCGCCCCGCCGGCGGGGTCCGCAAAGGGAAAAAACCGGCCGCCAAAAAGTAACCCAAGGTGCAGCCCGATGGAGCCCGCCCTTACACGCATCTTTTTACCGCAATAATATAGAGCGCAGCAGATGCGATAAACCCAAAGTCCAGTCCGAAGGGCCGCCATCCTCAGGTGGCGGGGCGTTTCAGTCACAGCATCCCGGAGGGATGAAAGCTTGTAGCCGGGGGTGAGGCGCGACGCGGAGCGAGCGCCGACACCCCCGGTCCAATGGCGGGAAATGCCGACCCTGAAAGGGTCGCAGCTGCTGGCACCCCGACCGGGGTGCGATGGTTTTGGGCACCGTAACCCGGTGGTGTCGCTCGTGCCTCGCTCAACCACCGGCTACAAGCTGGGAACCCTCCGGGTTCAAGGTTCTGAAATCTGAAAAGATACGTGCAAGGTGCAGCCCGATGGAGCCCGCCCTTCGGCGGCCCGGATTCCGGCGCGGCCAACCGCTTATGAAGGGCGTTTGTCGCCGCCGCCGGACGATTCCCGCCGGACGCGCGCGCGGTATTCCGTTTCCAAAAGGTTGAAAATCCGGGAAGAACCGGTGTCAAATTCCGACAACAGCTCCCCGCGCCCGCAATTCAACCGTGAAACCGCCACGATGCCGCGGGCGGCGTTGGTGAGAAACACCGCCTCCGCGCGGCGCAAATCCTCCACGGAGTAACTGCCTTCCTCAACCGGGATCGCGGCCTCGCGGGCCAATTCCAACACCAACCCCCGCGTGACTCCGGGCAGCGCGTGGGTTTCCAGGCCGGGGGTGAACAACCGCCCGCCGATTACCCAGAAAATGTTGCTGAACACCCCTTCGCTGACCCGGCCCTCCGCCGTGAGCAAAATCCCCTCGCCTTCCGCGCCGCCCTCTTCCCGCAGCTCAAACCAGGCCCGCAGGGAATTGGCGTAACCGGCTGTTTTGCCGCGCGGGAAAAACTCCCCCGGCAACCGCGGGGTTTCCAACAGGCGCACCGCCACGCCTTCCGGCGGCGGGGGAGGCGGCACGGGGCGGATGAAGACCAACTCGTTGGGACGTTCGTAGGCCAACCCCGGCGGAAGTCCGGCGCCCGCCTCCCCGGCGGAAACCGTGAGCCGCAACACCGCCTCTTCCATTTCATTCAATTTCAACAATTCCCCCGCCACCTCCCGCAACGCGCGGACTCCCCGCTCTGGGTGGGTGAACCGCCCGCGTTGCGCGTCGATTCGAAACGCGGCCATGCCGCGCCGCAAACGCTCCAGGTGGCGGTCGGGCAAAAAGGGGATTCCGTTGTGGGTGCGGAAGGTCTCAAACAACCCCATGCCGAATAAATACCCGTGGTCCGCGGCGGGGATGACCGCTTGGCTTTGCCGCACAAACTCTCCCCGACAATAAATGAAGGGATCCCCGCTCATGCGACCGGTTCCGGGCGGAGCGCCTCCGCCGCCGCCACCGCCGCCCAAAGGGCTTTCCCCTTGTTCAGCGATTCCTCGTATTCGTTTTCCGGGATGGAGTCGGCCACGATGCCGGCCCCCGCCTGCACATGGGCGTACCCGTCTTTCACCAACAGCGTCCGGATGGTGATGTTCAACTCCAAATCTCCGTGGAAACCGATCCACCCGATCGAACCGGTGTAGGGACCCCGCCGCACCGGTTCCAATTCCTCAATGATTTCCATGGTCCGCACCTTGGGAGCGCCGGTGATGGTGCCGCCGGGAAAAACCGCACCGATCACGGAAAACGCGTCCCTCCCCTCCGCCAAACGGGCGGTGATGTGGGAGACGATGTGCATGACGTGCGAATAGCGCTCCACCGTCATGAATTCCGGCACCCGCACGCTGCCATACTCCGCCACCCGGCCGAGATCGTTGCGCAACAGATCGACCAGCATCAGGTGCTCGGCCCGTTCCTTCGGGCTGGCGAGCATTTCCCCGCCCAGGGACTCGTCCGCTTCACCGGTCGTCCCCCGCGGCCGCGTGCCGGCGATCGGCCGGGTACCGAGTTCGCCGCCGCGCAGGCTCACCAGCAGCTCCGGCGAACCGCTCACCAACTCGAATCCCGGCAACCGTAAAAACGCCATGTGGGAAGAGGGATTGATGACCCGCAACCGGTCATAAACCGCCTCGGGAGAAACCCGCAGGGAGCGGGTCTCCCGCACGGACAAGTTGACTTGGTAGGTGTCTCCGGAGGCGATCCATTCCTGAATGCGCCGGACCGCGCGGGTGTATTCACTTTTTGTAAACGTCACCTCCGCGGACGCCTCCGGCATCT
>PXDN01000095.1 GCA_003566375.1 Opitutia bacterium | reverse complement strand
TTTCTTCCCGCAAGCGGGAGGTGTTTTGAATCGGGTCATCGATGGCTCGCCAAAACCAGAGATACCCCATGGCGGGCGATCCCCAGCGGGAACTCCAGTTGGGGTTTGCCATCCCGTCTCCAGGAAAGACATTGGGTTGGCTGGGGCAAAAGAAAATCTCCGTGGTGTCCACGTAGTTTGATCCCCAGCCAATGGGCGGGGCCACCAAGTTTCCACCCAAACCCTGGTGAACGTAAACCGTGGTGGTGGACGTGGGGTTGTTTTCCCGCAAAAAAACAGGCGTGCGGTCTTCGTTGTCGGCTGCGTACAAGTGAATGCCGACCCCGATCTGGCGCAAATTGCTTATGCAGGCGGCGGACCGGGCGCGGTCGCGCACGGAGCCGACCACCGGGATCAGAATCGCGGCCAAAATGCCGATGATGGCAATAACCGTTAGCAGTTCGATCAGGGTGAAACCGCGGCGGCTGACTTTGGCGGGCCACGCCTCGGAGCGGAGGGAGAGGGAATGGGTGGTCTTCATGCTTTGGTGAATTGAAAAGGATTGTGCCGCCGATAGACGACTCTGTTTGTTATTTGATTATAGCACCAACCGACCGGATTTGCACCGTGGCCGCAAATCGGGCGGGGTGGATTGTTTTGGTGACCACCCGTGTTTTCGCCCGCGTTTACCGGCCGCTTTGTTCCATCACCGAAATCCAGTGGGCGAGGAAAAACTTTTTCTCCGTCGGCAATAAAGTGTCCGCCGTTCCGACCAGCGGGCGGAGCACGGTGGTCATTTGCAGGGAGACCAGCACGAAAAGGATGACCCAGACTTTCACCTGACCGGAGTCGGGACTTTTGCAATACGCCAGCAATCCCCACAGCAGGCGGGCGCCGAACCACAGGGCGATGATCCAGAAAATCAGGTGAAGAGCGCCCATCAGCACCACCGAGTGGGTGGATTGGGAAAAGATCCACGCCACCGGCGCAAAGCCGATCAACAGAAGCGCCATCAGCGAGACCAGACCGAGCAGGGTGCCGCAGACCTGGCCAAAGCGGAGGTCGGCCCCGCTCAGGCAGAGGAAGATGTAGAGGCTGGGCAAGCAAATCAGGACGCTGAAAAACAAACCGAGGGTGATCTTCACCGGCGCCGCCCAAAGCTGGGTGCCGCCGGACAGGCTGCCGACCACCAACCCGTAGATCAGAGCGCAAAAAGTGGTGATCACGAGAAGGCGGAGGAGGATGCCGTTTCGCCGGGGGCCGCTGAGTTCGTGCAACAGGGAGCCCGGTTTTTTGAGGAGCGCTTCCACCACGGTCCCGATTCCGGGATTCCCGGGAAACGGTTCGAACTGAAACGCGGGATCGGGCCGCGCGCCGGCTTGGGCAAAGGGACGGGCGGTTTCCTCTTGGGATAACAGGGAGCTGGATGGCTTGTCAGGATCCATGGTGAAAAAAGATGTCGGGTTCAGGTGAGAAATAAAAATTTGAGCGTGTTCCAAACCGCTTCGAAAAAATTGCCCTCAAGAGGCTCGTCCCGCAAGAACTGCACCGGCATGTTGGGCGAACCGATGAACGGTCGCAAGACCCAGGAGAGCTGGGCGCCGAGAAACAAGTTGCCGGCCAGCCAGGCAAACAAGGTCGCCCGCGCGGATTGCGCCGAGGGCGCCCGTTTGTGGAGCAATTGCAGCAGCCGGTGATTGGCCATGATTCCGGCGTAGGCGATCAACAAAACATGGGTCAGCAAGGTCAGGCTATGGCCCGTTCCGCGCTGGGCCGATTCCAAGGCGGGAGTGTTGTAAAGGATGAAAAGGGCCAGCGGACTGAAGGCACCCAAAATCAGGGAAACCAGGGTGAAACTGAACAAAATGGCCAGGGAGGTTTGTCGAAAGGTCAACCCGGACCCCAGCACCTGACCCAGCATGCCGTTGAGCAGGGCGTTGCCAAGACAGGTCAGAAAAATCAGGAGGGGAAATTTCAAACCGGTGAAAACCGATTGCAACGGGGATCGCCACAGGCCGACCGTGAGTCCGTAAAGTCCGCAGCCCAAGACAATGACCAGGCAACAAAAGAGCGGCCACCTCCATGACGTTTCGTCCAACCAAGCCGACATGGGCTCCGCTCTTCCCAGGCAAAGAAGTTTGAGTCGGCGGCTGTAAGAATCGTTGGAAACCTCCATGGAAGAATGCATTTACCTGCCCCAACCCGCTCCGTTCGGCAAGGATTAACCGCGGGTGTTAGCCAAGGTGGTTTATCCCGAGTGTTGCCGCCGGGGCGGAAATCGGCCATTGTGGCCATTGTCCACGAGGTCCATTTTCCGAACCAACGGTCGAACTTTTCCCATGATTATCCGCATCCACCACCACACGGTTTACACCTACGGCCAAGCAGTCGGTTTTGGCGCCCACAAGCTGCGGTTGCGCCCCCGCGAAAACCGGTTGTTGAAGGTGAACCATTTTCATGTCGAAACGTCGCCTCCCGGCCGCCTGAGATGGGTGCGTGATGTGTTCAGCAACATCGTGCTGGTGGTGGATTTCGGCCTGCAAAGGTCCAACCGGCTGGTCTTCGACGTTCGGTTGGAATTGGAAACCGGGGAAGAGAATCCATTCGATTTTGTGCTGGAGCCGCACGCCACCGGTTTTCCGTTTGAGCACACCGATTATGAAAAAACGGTGCTGGCCCCTTCCATTCACACCCCGGTTCCCGGTTCGGATACCGTGATGGATTGGTTTCATTCCCGCTGGCCCGGCCCGGCCCGCCACGATGACGTGGTCGCGTTTTTGGCCGACATCAATCTCGGCATTCGGCAGGCGATCCGCTACGAACGGCGGGAGGAAGAAGGGGTGCGCACGCCCGATGAAACCCTCGCTCTCGGCAGCGGTTCCTGCCGGGACATGGCGGTTTTGCTGATGGCGCTTTGCCGTCGGCTTGGGCTGGCCTCCCGTTTTGTCAGTGGTTATCTGCACATCCCGGAATCTTCCCCCGGAAATCCCGAAAGCGGCGGGGTGAATCGCGCCGCCGGTTCGATGCACGCGTGGACGGAGGTGTATCTGCCGGGTGCCGGCTGGAAGGGGTTTGATCCGACCAATGGCATCTTCGCCAACCACGCCTTCGCTCCTTCGGCGGTCGGGATTGACGCGGGCGCGGTCGATCCGATTGAGGGGGCGTATTTCGCGGACGAACCGGTTCCCTCCCGCATGAAGGTAACCTTGACCATGGAGGAGGGCACGCGTTCCGGGGATTGATGGGGTGGTGGTGAATTGGAGGAGGGGAGTTCGGATCAGCGGCGGACGGGACAACACTTGCGTTTCTCAGTCGGAGCCGCCCGAACCAAAGGTCACTGTTCCAACCCCGCATGGCTCAACAACCCGCCGCTCCATGCCTCTTCGGGGCTGATCACCCCGTAGCTTCAGATAAAATCGACCGCGTCGAATTTGCGGCCGAGGATCGGCCCCGCATCGCAGTCGAGCCAGCGCTCGATGACCGTGCCGTACACTTGCCGGAAGTCGGTGGAGAAGGCGATGTCCTGGTTGCGCTCGATGTTGAAATCCGGAGCGCCGCCGTACAGCCCGCCTTTGAGTTGCGATCCCATCACAAACAGTGGCGCGGCCGTGCCGTGGTCGGTTCCGGCGCTGTCGTTTTCAATCGGACGGCGCCCGAATTCCGAAAACGTCATGGTCAGCACTTGGGAATCGAGGTTGCGTTTTTCCAAATCGGCCTGGAAGGCGGCCAAGCCCTCGGAGAGCGTGCGCAACAAATTGGCGTGGGAGGTGGCTTGGTTGCTGTGGGTGTCAAACCCGCCCAGCGAGGCGAAATAGACGCGGGTTTCCATGCCGCCCGCGATGAGGGAGGAAATCGAGGAAAGGTTTTGGGCAAAATTGGTGCGCGGGTAGGGGACCGAGGCTGGATACCGCCGCATCATGGTTTGCACCCGCTCGTCGGTGGCGAGGGCGTTCATGAGGGTGTGTTGCAGGAAGGTGCCGTTGTTGGAGCCCCGTTCGTGCCCGGCGCCCGTCAATTGCTGCAGCAAATCATGGGCGGCCTGTTGTTGCCGCCGGCCTCCTCCGCCCACTCCGTGAATGACATGGGTTTTGTCGGACAGAAATGCCTGCGGCACCTCGTTGCCGACATGGATGCCCACGGGGCCGTCCGGCGCGCCCTGGCAGGCGTTGTCAAAAAATCTTCCCAGCCAGCCGGTGCGGGCGTAGCGGTCGCTGTCACTGCCGGTTTCCCAGATTTCCATGGAGCGGAAATGGCTGCGGTTCGGGTTGGGATAGCCGACGTTTTGGATGATGGAAAGTTTTCCGTCGCCCAGCAGTTGGTGGAGCGGTTGGCAGGATTGGTGGAGGCCGACCGAATCGGTCACTTTGAGAACATCCTCCTCCTTCAAGGCGAGGTTGGGGCGGAAGGCGTGGTAGTTGGGCTCCTGAAACGGAACCAGCGTGTTGAGGCCGTCATTGCCGCCAGCCAGTTGGACCATGACCAGGATGGTGCGGTCCTTTTCCGCCTTGGGCGCTCCGGCGAGGGCGCTCTGGGTCAGGAAGAGGGGGGCGTATTGGCAAAAAGCCAGCATGCCGAGCCCGCGGCCGCCGGTTCGGAGAAATTCGCGTCGGGTGAATGGAATCTTTTTCATGGGAGGAAAGGGCTCGGGTGGATCAGCAAAGGTGGTATTCGGCGGATTGCAGCAGGGCCATGACAGCGGTGCGGAGGCGCTCGTCGCGGTTGCCGGGTCCGGATTGGATGAACTCGGTGAGAACGGACCGGTATTCGGCCGTGACCGGGGTGGCGAGGAAGTAGTTGATGAATCGGTTGGCGATCACCCCGGGGTCGGAATCGGCCATTTGGCGCAATCTCTCCCGGGTAACATACAAGGTGACCGGACCGTGTTCGCGGGCGGCGCGGAGGGCCGCCTGGTCGTCGGCGTTGAGCCGGTCCTCGTTGATCTCCTGAAAGAGGGTGGTCACCAGGGAACGGCGCGCGGAGAGGGTGGTGGAGTTGATCCAGACCTGGCCGCCCACCCAGCCGCGCACATTGGGCGGATTGAAGAGGTTTTGGCCCATTTGCCGGTAGGGGGTGAGAATCGGGCGGGGATAGGGCGGGACGTTGAGATTCAAATCCCGCATCAACCCCAGATGAAACTGCATCGGGCTCTTGATCAGATTGCCCCGGTAGCGCCGCTCGTAAAACAACCGGCTGGTGAAAAAGCGGAGCTTGAGAAACTCGAGGCTGTAATTCGCCCGCCGCCAGGCCCTCCCGAGGTCATCCAGATGCTCCGGCGGCGGGATTTCGTCGGACAAATAAAACCGGCACATCTCGGTCGGCAGAAAGACGGAGGCGGCCGGTTGTTGGAAAGCGAGATCGATGACTCCGTCGCCGGTCAGGTTGCCGGTGTGGCCGAAAACGGTTTTGCGGCCGCCGTCGTGCTGGCGGTTGACCATGTAAAAATCGCCATTGGCCCGGTAGCGGTAACCGGTGAAGGCGCGGGCCGCTTCCTTGATGTCGTTCTCGGTGTAATTGCCCTCGCCGAGGATGAACAATTCGAACAACTCGCGGGCAAAGTTTTCATTGGGGGCCGAGGCCTGGCTGCGGTTGATGTCGAGGTATTGCATCATGGCCGGCGATCGGGAAACCGCCTTGCACAACTCCGGGTAGGGGGCGTTTCCTTTTTCGCGCAGCAAATCGTGGTGCTGGAAAATTTGGCTTGGATTGCGGACCCGGTCGAAAGACACGACGAAAATGTTCTGCAAAAACGTCACCCATTTTTCGTGGGCGGCGTTTTCCGGGCGGGACGCGAAATCAAGCCACTTGACCGCGTAGTCCTGAAAGGCGGCGGTGTTTTGTTGGCGGAACTCCCGTTGAACCCTCCGTCTGTCGTCCACGTCAACCGCGTCACTGACCCGTTGCCGGTAGGTGAGGCGGTCCTCATCGACTTGTTTGATGGCCTCGGTCAGGGGAAAGGGAGAGGGTTGCAGAAACAGTTTGCGGACCGTGGCCTCATTGCCGTCGCGCAGGGCGGTGCGGACTTGGTCCGGGCTCGCGTTCCATCCGGCGCGGCGCAGCAAGTGGCGGGCGGCGGAGGCGTTCCATTGCAGGGGAGGCAGAGGCTCCCAAGCTTGGCGGGGGGATAGTCGAACGGGGGTGCGGGTTGCGGTGGTCATGGTTGGATAGTATTCATTTTGTAATCTGCCACGCATCTGTAAACAACCAAACTGCGGAAAAGTTTCCTTTCGAAGCATCACCGTGGCGGTTGATCCTTGAAAATTGGCGCTGCTTTTCTCAACCACAACGGGAAAGTGAGTGGTGATGTGGGCAAAAAAGCGGGAAAGGGCCGGGAGAGGTAACGCGCCCGGCTGCCCGATTGGCTGTTGCTTGACCCACTGATGAACCCTGATGGCCCTCGTTGCCTTCCATGCCTGAACTTTCCTCCCTTCTGGATTAGAAGGGATCCGCTTTCAGCCTGCGGGTGCGGTCATCGCGGTGACCGATTTCGATCAGGTCTTTGGGTCGAGAGCCGCGTCTCTGACTTGTGGATATCGTAGTAGGCCCAGTGCTGAAGTAAGGCTGCCAGAAAGAAACCTCCGAAGGCCACACCGATCAGGATGGAACGTTCAAAATCTTGGGGCGGGCTCCCGGAGCCCAGCATAAAACCCGCGACGCTCATCCATAGAAGTAGATTCAATGTAATGGCGTAATAATACTTTCCGAGACGTTTATCCATGGGATGGGTTTGATTGTTGCCTTGTATTTTGAAAAATGGATATTAAAACGATCTATAAATAAAATAATGAGATTCGGAGGTTGCAACCGATTGCCACCAAAATAGCGAAAATTGACCCGCAGTTCTGGCACTCAAAGATTCCCATGAAAGAGGGAACTTCGTCCGATTGTCCACAATCCGGAAACTCCTGCCGACGTAGGAAGATTACACTCTTTACAAAGAGAGCGGACAACCCCACCCCAACCAAGACCAGAACGGGGATGATCAGGAGTATCACGAAGTGGAACGCGGAGCGCGTAACTGAGTTTATACTATCGTTGGGAGCTCCGCCTTAATAGCGTCGATGCACTCCAAGGCGTGAGTCATCACAATGAGGTGTCCTCCATCAATATCATGATTTGTTTCATTAGGATGAGGAATGACTGAATCCTTTGTTCCATGAATACGCAAGACTGGAACATTACTCTTGATGCCTTCCCAGGTAAAGATTGCTTTTGACATATTTCTGATGAATGCCGGATCGCTTTGAGAAAACATTTGGCTTAGATCACTCGGCAGTTTTCCGGCGGATATTTGAATGAATGCAATCGGCGCTAAATCAATCAACGGGTGTAGGATGCACAATATTTTGTTAATTTCTTCTTTTCTTCGAGCTGAACTGATGAGAATAATGCGGTCCAACTCGATCAGATTGGCAATCTCGCACGCTATGATTCCACCCAATGATGTGCCAATGACCGTGTCGCCAGACTCGATCCTGTGTTCTTTTATTATTCGCTTGGCGATATCTGAGACGGTCTGCTCTCCTCGCCATTCGGGCCAATCGTGGAAGTAACCGTCTAATTCTTTTCTCCAAGGTGCTCCATACATCGATGATGTCGCGCCCATACCTGGA
>PXDN01000320.1 GCA_003566375.1 Opitutia bacterium | reverse complement strand
ATCAGCTCTCCGTCCTTCAACCATTGAAACACCGTTTCTCCCTCGGTAACTTCCATGGAAAAACTGGCCTCCTCACCGATCACGGCAACCACCGCCGTGGGTTGCTGCAAAACATGAAACGTGCGGGCAAAAGAAGAATCCTGCGCCACGATCACATCGTCATAGCGAACCTCAACGGTTTGAGAACCGGGCAGACCGCTCCCCAAAGTTACCCGGTCGATCACCACGTTGGCGCGGGGCAACCCGGTGGCATTGGGGTCCAAAACCCCATTTACATAGATATCCACCGAGTTTCCGTGGATGACCGCTTGGAAGGTGTTCCAGCCTTGTTGGCGTTCAGCCTCCAACTGCACCCATTCGCCACCGCCCATGATCCGGGCCTGATAGCGGGTGTTGTCATGGGTTCCGGTGTCGGTGGCGCCCCAAAGTCCCATGGCCACGAAATTCGCGGCAACCGACGGTCGAATGGTGGCAAACTCGTTTCCATTTAATAGAACCGGATCCGACTCGTCAGTGGGCTCCGACATGGTCATCGGATCATAGTAACGGAAGCTGAACACGATCGGAACCTCATTGGTCGGTGTCAGCTCGCCAAAATACAAACTTGAATCAGTGTTGGTCCAGCGGGCTCCCCCCTGCGACCTCAGGCTTTTGTTAACGGTGGTGCCGTCGGGATCCACCGTGGCGAGTTCGCTGAGGCTGGTGGCGTCCGGATTGGTTCGGGGCCAGTCAAAAGGGAGCGACCACTCTTCTTGACTTTCGAAATCTTCGTCCAGCCAGATGGTTTGCGCGTTGAGCGCGACTGCGAGGCAGGGCACGGCGAGAATGCCGGCGGCCAGTTTGGTAAGGGAGATTATTTTCATAATGGATAAATGAGCCAATTTATTTTCAGAGGCACCATCCGGACACGGTTTCAATTAGAGAAAGCCGAAGCCGGAAGGCATAACAGCAATTCCAACCGTATTCGGCACATCGTTTTCGTCAACTGAAATACCTGCCAAATTTTACTTTGGACCATCCATTGCTTTTTCACCCCCCATCATCAGTTTTCTCCGTTGGAAAAACCCGCGTCCATGCCTGCCCGGCTGCCGGGTTCCATCTCCCCGCGTGGCTCAACGATACGAACCGTTTGGTTACGGAACGTTCTTGCCTTCCGCGCGCCTCCTTTGAAGACTCTTTTTTCCACATCAAGTGATTGTCATCCAATGAGCCGAATTCTTCTCACCACCACGTCGTTTCAAGACACGCCGGGCGACCACCACCGCTTGCTCGAATCCCAGGGGTTCGAGATTGTCCGCGAGCGCGGACCGCTGCCGGAAGCCCGCATGCTGGAGCTGGCCGGCGATTTCGACGCGTTTCTCTGCGGCGACGACGCCATCACCCGGGCGGTGATCGAAAAATCGCTCCCCCGCCTGAAAGTCATTAGCAAATACGGAATCGGGCTCGACAAAATCGATGTCCAGGCCGCCACGGAAAAGAAAATCCCCATCGGCTTTTGCCCCGGCGTCAACCACACCACGGTGGCCGAACACACGTTTGGCCTGCTGCTGGCGCTCTACCGCCACATCGTCACCGAATGCAACCATGTCAAAAAAGGGGAATGGAAACGCCTGACCGGCCATGAGCTGATGGGCAAAACCATCGCCGTCGTCGGGCTCGGGCGCATCGGCAAAGAGGTGGCCATCCGCGCCCGCGCCTTCGGCATGAAGGTGATTGGTTTCGACATTTACTGGGACGAGGCGTTCGCCGCCGAGCACCAAGTCGAACGGGCGGCCGCGGTGGACGACCTGATTCCGGTGGCCGACATCATCAGCCTGCACACCAACCTGTCGCCGGAAACCCGCAACCTGATCAACGCCGCGCGCCTCAAGACCATGAAGTCCGAAGCGGTCGTTCTCAACTGCGCCCGCGGCGAGTTGGTGGACACCGCCGCCATGGTGGACGCGTTGCATTCCGGGGAAATCGCCGGCTACGGCTGCGACGTGCTCGACAGCGAGCCGCCGCCGGCCGACCACCCGCTGTTTTCCACCCCCAACACCGTGATCACGCCGCATATCGGCTCGCGCACCTATGAAAGCGTTTTGCGGCAGGCCACCATGGCCACGCAAAACATGATCAACCTGCTCAACGGCGAGCCCGCCCTCGCCCAAGCCAACAAGTTCTAAGATCCGGAGCACCCGGAATTCCGGGAAAATCCGCATCCTTTTATCCAATCCTTTCGACCATGCCGGAATCCTTTCACGTCGTTCAAGAATCCGAACACAACGCCCTCGTCGAGGCCGCCTACCGCCACCGCGGCTACCAACCCGACGAGGCCCGGGACGCCGCCCGGTTTTGCGCCGAGGCCGCCCGCCACGGCATCCGCACCCACAACGCGATCAAGGCGCTCCACCTCGACCACCTCTTCGGCAGCGGCTCCCACGGCTGCGTCCCCGGCGCGGAGATCGAAGAACTGCCAAGCCGTTTCCCGGCTTCCCAAGTCTGGAACGCCAACCGCAAACTCGGTCAGTCGGTCGCCTACCGGGCGATGGAACGCTGCATCGAGCTGGCCGACCGGCACGGCATCGGGCAGGTCAGCGTGGACAACGCTTTCCATTACCTGTGGGGGGGCGGCTACGTGATGGACGCCGCCCGCCGGGGTTACATCGCCTACACCAACTGCACGGCGGCCCTCGCCGAGGTGGTCCCGTTCATGGGGAAATTCCCCACCCTCGGCACCAACCCGCATTCCTGGGGATTCCCCACCACCAACATCATCGGCTACCCGCTGGTGATCGACTGGGCGACCTCGGTGGTCGCCATGGGCCGGGTGCAGCAGTTCAAGCGGGAGGGCAAACCGCTCCCCCCCAACGCGGCGGTCGATGAAAACGGGCAACCGACCACCGACGCCTCCAAGGCGGTCGCCCTCCTCCCCTTCGGCGCCCACAAGGGCTACGGACTGTCGCTCATCAACGAATTGGTCGGCGGCCTGATCGGCGGTTCCCTGCCGACTCTGCGCAGCCGCTGGGCCGACGACGGCGACAAGCACACTCCGTGTTTTTATTTCCAAGTCATCCACCCGGAAGCCCTCGCCGGGGGCAACTTCACCAAAGGCCGTTCCCAGGAGGAAAATCTCAAGGCGGTCCTCGACGACGTCTTTGGCCACGGCAACGAATCCTGCGTATTGCCCGGCCAATTCGAAGCCCGTTTCGCCGCCGAGTGCGCCCAGCACGGCGGGTTGCTGTTCAGCAGAGCCGAAATCAACGCCTTCAACGAAATCGCAACCGAATGCGGCGCATCCACCTGGGACCCCGCAAACATGAAGCAAGTGGAGGTGTGATTTGAACCTGTTTGCCGAATCATTCCTTTCAGGGGAGACGACCTTGACTCGGCTGAGTTGGTCGAATACCCGTGCCGTCCGTTCGCATTGACGGGACGGCAACCAAGTCAAACCACCGAATTCCAAATCCCAACTTCCGCATTCCAACTTTTCATTGTTAACTTCCCACCCACCATCCATGGCCATCATCGACATCAAATCCAAAGAATCGTGCAAATACGACCTGGTCTCCCTCGGCGAGATCATGCTGAGACTCGACCCGGGCGAGGGACGCGTGCGCACCGCCCGCCACTTCACCGCGTGGGAAGGCGGCGGTGAATACAACGTCGCCCGCGGACTGCGCCGCTGTTTCGGCCTCACCACCGGCGTGGTGACCGCGTTTGCCGACAACGACGTCGGCCGCCTGATCGAGGATTTCATCCTCCAGGGCGGCGTGGACACTTCCCTGATTAAATGGATTCCCTACGACGGGGTCGGTCGCCAGGTCCGCAACGGGCTTAATTTCACCGAGCGCGGGTTCGGTCTCCGCGGAGCGGTCGGCATTCCCGACCGCGGCAACACCGCCGCCTCCCAATTGAAACCGGGCGACATCGACTGGGAGGACCTTTTCGGCCGCCAAGGCGTGCGCTGGTTCCACACCGGCGGGATTTACGCGGCCTTGTCCGAATCGGCCGCCGCCGTGACCGAGGAAGCGGTGCAAGCGGCCCGCAAACACGGCACCATCGTTTCCTACGATCTCAATTACCGCCCTTCTCTCTGGAAGGCCATCGGCGGCCACGACAAGGCCCGCGAAGTCAACCGCCGCATCGCCAAAAACGTCGATGTGATGATCGGCAACGAGGAGGACTTCACCGCGTGCCTCGGCTTCGAAGTCGAGGGAGTGGACGAAAACATTTCCGCCATCGAAGTGGATGCCTTCAAAAAAATGATTTCCCGCGCGGTGAAGGAATTTCCGAATTTCAAGGCCACCGCCACCACCCTCCGCACGGTCAAGACGGCCACCGTCAACGACTGGGGGGCGATCTGCTGGGCGGACGGCGAATTTTACGAAGCCACCCACCGGGAAAATCTGGAAATCCTCGACCGGGTTGGCGGCGGCGACAGTTTCGCCTCCGGGTTGATCTACGGATTCCTAGCTTTTGGCGATCCGCAAAAAGCGGTCGAATACGGCGCGGCCCACGGCGCCCTCGCCATGACCACCCCCGGCGACACCTCCATGGCCAGCAAAGCCGAAGTCGAAAAACTGGTCGGCGGCGGCGGCGCCCGCGTGGTCCGGTAAAAAATCTTGGGGCAACAACTGATGGACCAGCATGAAAGTTCGGGAAATTCTCAAGTTGCTTGCCGAGGATGGATGGAAGGTTGTCCGAACCCGCGGTAGCCATCGTCAACTTAAACATCCGATGAAGAAAGGAACAGTCACGGTGGCGGGAAAACCCGGTCTTGAGATTCCGGTGGGAACCCTTAAGAGTGTTTTCAAGCAAGCCCAACTGGAAGGAAAAGAAGAGAAATGAAATTTGCCGTTGTCATTGAAAAAGGAGCCTCCTCCTTCGGGGCTTATGTTCCCGATTTGCCCGGCTGCGTGGCGGTCGGGGAAACCCGCGAAGAAGCTTTGCGATTGATCCGGGAGGCCATTGAATTCCATCTCGAGGGAATCAAACAAGAAGGCGAGGCCGTGCCGGAACCGCATTCAGAAACCGAATACGTGGAGATTCTCACCGCCTGAACGGACGTCATTCGACCATTTATTTCTATGTTTTCCCATGGCGGGCCAGGTTAACGGCAATCTTCCAAACCACGCCCTCCTTATTATTTCCCATGAAATCAGAATACTTGAACGAACTCTTTTCTCTTGAAGGCAAGGTCGCCGCCGTGATCGGCGGGACCGGCGAATTGTGCGGCACCATGGCCGAGGGGATGGCCAGGGCGGGAGCCGAGGTGGTCCTGGTCGGCCGCTCCCGGGAGAAAGCCGACAAACGCCTCGCCTCCATCCAAGCCGCGGGCGGCAAGGGCTGGTTCCTCGCCTCCGACGTGACCACGCGGGACAATCTGGAAAAAATCCTCGACCAAATCGTGTCCCGCTCCGGCAAGGTGGATATCCTCGTCAACGGCGCGGGGGTCAATGCCCCCACCCCGTTTCTTGACATTCCGGAAGAGGAATACGACCGCATCTTCCGAGTGAACACCAAGGCCGTGGTACTGGCATGCCAGGTTTTCGGCAAGTATTTCGTCGGGAGGGGCGAAGCGGCTTCCATCATCAATATCGGCTCCATGTCCGGGGTGATTCCGTTGTCACGGGTTTTCACCTACTCGATGTCCAAGGCCGCCGTCCACAACCTCTCCAAGAACCTGGCGCGCGAGTGGGCGGAGAAAAAAATCCGGGTCAACACCATCGTCCCGGGCTTCTTTCCGGCCGAGCAAAACCGCAAGGTGCTCACGCCCGAGCGGGTCGAAAGCATCATGGGCCACACCCCGATGAAACGCTTTGGAGAGGGCAGGGAATTGATCGGCACCACCCTGCTGCTGGCCTCCGACCAAGCCGGCTCGTTCATCACCGGGGCCGAAATCATCGTCGATGGCGGGTTCGCCGCCATGTCGATCTGACCGGCCGCCGCGCCCTCACGCATCCAGACCATGAAGACATTTTTGACCGACGATTTTCTGCTCCAGAGCGAACCGGCGCGCGAGTTGTATCACAATTATGCCAAAGACGAGCCGATCTTCGATTACCATTGCCATCTCCCCCCGGCGGAAATCGCGGCCGACAAGTCGTTTCGCAATTTGTATGAAATCTGGTTGGCGGGCGACCATTACAAATGGCGGGCCATGCGGGCCAACGGGGAACCCGAGGAGTTGTGCACCGGCGCGGCGCCGGACCGCGAAAAATTTCTCGCCTGGGCCCGCACCATTCCCCACACCCTGCGCAATCCGCTCCACCACTGGACGCACCTGGAACTGAAACGGTTTTTCGGCATCGACGATTTGCTCGACGAAACCACCGCCGCGGCCATCTGGGAAACGGCCAATGAAAAACTGGCCACTCCGGAGATGTCGGTTGGCGGCATCCTGCGGAGCAACCGCGTCAAAGTGATCTGCACCACCGACGATCCGACCGACACCCTGGAGCACCACCAGGCCCTGCGCGACCATCCCGTAGGCGGCGCCCGCGTCTATCCCACCTTTCGGCCCGACAAAGCCCTCGGCGTGGCCGACCCGCAAAGCTTCATCACCTGGACCGACCGTCTGGCCGAGGTCAGCGGTTGCGACTGCGACGACCTCGACGGGTTTCTCGCCGCCCTCCGGCAACGGCACGACTTTTTCCACTCCCTCGGCGGCCGCCTCTCCGATCACGGGCTGGAACGCTGCCATGCCGGGGATTGCACGGAAAAGGAAGCGGCCGGGGTTTTCGCCGAAGCGCGCCGGGGCAAACGCCCGGAACCGGAGGCGGCGGAAAAATTCCGCTCCTTCATGATGGTGTTTTTCGGCCGGCTCGACGCCGCCAAAGGCTGGACCAAGCAGCTCCATCTCGGCGCCATGCGGAGCAACAACACCCGGCTCTTCCAAAAGCTTGGGCCCGACACCGGTTTCGATTCCATCGGCGATTATCCGCAGGCCCGCCCGCTCGCCCGCTACCTCGATCTGCTCGACCGGACCGACGAGCTGCCCAAGGTCATTCTCTACAACAACAACCCGAACGACAATTACGTCTTCGCCACCATGATCGGCAATTTCCAGGATGGCAGCGCGCCCGGAAAAATGCAGTTTGGCAGCGGTTGGTGGCACCTCGACCAGAAAGAAGGCATGGAGTGGCAGATCAACGCTCTCTCCAATCTCGGCCTGCTGAGCCGATTCGTCGGCATGTTGACCGACTCGCGCAGTTTCCTGTCGTATTCCCGTCACGAATACTTCCGCCGCATCCTCTGCAATCTGATCGGCGAAGACATGGCGCGCGGGCTTTTGCCCAACGACATGGATAGTCTCGGAAACATGGTCCGCAACATCAGCTACGGCAACGCCGCCAACTGGTTCGGCTTGGAAATCGGCCCAGAGTGACGGCCATGTGGGAATGGCTTCCAATCCAATCCGATCGTTTCTGGCTCTGGGCCGGGTCAATCCTTTACGCGGCCGCGTTCGGCTTCGCGCTGCTCCATGTTGCCCGCGAACGCCGCCACTCGCGGATCATCCTGCTCGCCATCATCCTGGCCGGCTACGCCGCCCAGACCACCGGTCTCTACATCCGCGGCCTTGAAGTCGGCAGTTGCCCGCTCGGCAACAAATTCGAGGTGATGCAATTCATCGTCTGGTCGCTTGTCCTCATCTACATCGGGGTCGGGCAGGTTTACCGCATGAGTCTCCTCGGTTTCTTCACCGCCGCCCTCGCGGCCTCCCTCGGGGTGCTCTCCCTGCTGGT
>PXDN01000104.1 GCA_003566375.1 Opitutia bacterium | reverse complement strand
GTGGAATACGCCACTTTTTATCAAGCGAATACCGCGACAATGAAACCAGGTGTCAGACTGTTTAGTGACCGACAGACATATACCGCATCTTCTTTTGTTCCTGACAGATTCTGGGGCATGTCATTCATTCAGGCAAACTTTAGCGGCATTGGGTTTCGCTGCCTTAGTGACGGTATCCTCATTGCGCTGGTTCGCTCAGATGATGAGACAGTACAAAGGGAGCTTTTGGCCAATGAATTCATTCGGGCTGAGGAATCCAAGTTTCAACTCTTTGGGTCATCATCAATCGGTCGAGCTGTTGTTTTTAACAGAAGGGTTCATGCTGGCGATCTTATCACCGCCAATCGCTATGCTATTTTCCTTTCTCCCGAAAAGTTCATACTCCAATTGCCTGAGATAGGAAATGAAGTGGAGACTTTGTATAACGGAATTAAGATTCATGTGGATCCGCGCGCCCGCACAGATATGTTTTCATTCGGATACGATCCCCTTCCGGTGCCCTACCTGGACGATCCTCCTGATGTGATTTCAATTGACATTGGAAGACAACTTTTTGTGGATGATTTCTTGATTGAAAGCACAACACTCAAACGAGTGTATCACAAGGCGAAGAAATATGACGGTAATCCAGTGATGATCCCGGAGACCGAACTGGAGAATCTTGTCGACTTGCCGGGTGTTGCGCCCAAAAGCGGGGGCGTATGGTGGGATCCTGAGGATCGAACCTTTAAAAAGTGGTATGAAGCTGGTTGGGACGGCATGCATGCCTATGCAACCAGTATCGATGGTGTTAACTGGGAGCGTCCGGATTTAGGGCTTATTCCCGGAACGAATGCTATCTTGATTGAAGAACCCAACCCTGTTTCGACAACCGTATTCATTGATTTCGACTCTCCCGCCAGTGAACGCTTTAAGATGTTTTCCAGTGGACGAGGGCACGGCCTTAGAACGTCCTTTGTCCGAACTTCTCCGGATGGTCTCAATTGGAATGAAGCGGTTGAAACAAGCGGTGTGGGTGATCGCACTACGATTTTCTACAACCCCTTTAGAAAAAAATGGGTATATAGCATTCGAAATTCCAGACGTTATCAGAGAGTTGTAGGGCGTGCTCGGTATTACCATGAACATGATGAACTGTTGGCCGGCGCTAACTGGTTTGATACTGACATTGTGTTTTGGACGGGTGCTGACAAGCTTGACCCGCCAGATCAAGGCATCGGTAATAAGGCCCAATTGTATAATTTGGATGCAGTCGCTTATGAAAGTCTTATGTTGGGACTTCATCAAATACATCTTGGTCCGGAGAATAGTGTATGTGAACTGACTGGCACGCCCAAAATTACGGAATTGATGGTTTCTTTCAGTCGAGACGGATATCACTGGCATCGCCCGCTTCGGGAAGCATTTATTCCGGCATCACGTATCGAAGGTGACTGGGAATATGGCTATATTCAATCCGTTGGTGGCATATGTGTGGTGGTTGGGGATGAATTATGGTTTTATTACAGCGGATATCAAGGGAATAATGAACCCGGAACAAAGGGATATTACAGCAACAGCAGTAATGGAATTGCTAAATTGCGACGTGATGGCTTTGCCTCAATGGAGACCGACAGTTTTGGAACTCTGAAGACTCGACCGGTAAAATTTAGTGATGGGAAGCATTTGTTTGTTAATGTGGATTGTCCTGAAGGTGAGTTACGAGTGGAGGTGCTTAATGAAGAAGGTGTGCCGTTCGAAGGATTTACGATGGCCGATTGTGTGCCGCTGACCACCGACAGCACCCTATCACAGGTGCAATGGAAAAATGGGAAGGATCTCTCCCACCTTCAAGGCGAACGTGTTAGGTTTCGTTTTTCTCTAACCAATGGAAAATTATACGCCTTTTGGGTTGGTCTTGACGATTCAGGTGCCAGCCACGGGTATGTTGCGGCTGGAGGCCCTGGCTACACATCTAATATTGATACAGTAGGGCGTGGCATTTACGGTGAATTGTAATCACGTTGAAATATGCCAATACGAACTTAGCATACTGGCATATAAAGGCATCGAGCATGGGTGGTACGATTCGCTGAATTGAATTTCGGTTTTTTCGAAATGATGGTTTATTTTGGGTGGTTACTTTTCCGTTTTCCGGCCGATGGTGTCGGTGGGGCCGGTGAAGCCGGGGCCGCCGGCCGCGACGTAGCCGTGGCTGGCGCCGGATTCGTCGGGCGAGATCCAGAAGGAATAGAGTTTGCCGTTCTCCAAGTGGAAACGGAAACGGACCGGCTGGCCCTTTAGGGCCGAGAGGTCATCCGCGCCGTTCCAATCGAGTTCCGCCAGGGTCGCATCGGTGGAAACCGCCCGGCTGTTGGCCAGGGTGAAAGGCGCGATCACGTTGCCGTCCTTGTCCAAAACCTCGGCGCGGAGTCGCCCATGGGGATTGTCCACGTTGACGAAGAGGCGGCGGCCGTCGAAGGTGACCGGCCGGGTGGTCAGGGTGCCGCCGGAGAAGGTGGCGTTGAGGGAGGCGAAGCCGTCGCGGCGCAGTTTGGCGATGCCGGTGCTGCCGTTGGCATACATGCCGTTCAGCATCCAGTCCTCGTGGGTGTTGTCCGGATCGCCGCGGAAGCCGGTGTAGTAAAACCAGAGTTCGTCGCCGACGATCAGGCAGACTCCGCCGACCGATTGCACGTAGCCGCGGTCCCAGTCGCCTTCTTGGCGGGTGGAGGCGATGAAGGTTTCTCGGTCGGGACGGTCCCAGTGAAACCCGTCGCGGCTGTAGGCGAGATTCAACTCGGTGATCTTGGGCATGCCTTGCTCCATGCAGGCGCTGTTGGCCGGGCCGCGGTGGATCTGGTAAAAGCCGAGCATCAGGCTTTCGTAAGCGACGGCGTCGAGATTGTAGAGCTGGGCGCGGTCGCCGATCTCCGGATCGGCCGGGTCGAGCCGGTCGGCTTTGGCCCAGAAGACGAGATCGTCATCGGTCCATTGGGCGCCTTCGAGAAAATCGGAGTGTTCCCGGTAGTAACGGGCGCGCCCGCCGGGCACGCGGAGTCGGCCGCTGGAGCGCACGCTGTAAACCCATTTTTCCCGGAACGGATTGTAAAACATGGTGCTGCGGTCGCCGAGGTCGCCGGTGGGGACCGGCGGGTTCCAATTGATGCCGTCGGGCGAGGTCATGCTGTAGCCGTGGGAAACGCTTCCGCCCGGGCCGCGCAGGAAGAGTTTGAAACGTTCGGAGGGATCGCTGGCGAAGTGGTCGAGAAAGACGGTGGTTGAATCGGGGCGCAGGCTGTAGAGCAGGCCGTTGGTCACCCGGTGAACGGGAGTCGCCGGCCGTTCCCAGTTGATGCCGTCCTCACTGGTGGCGTAGGCCATGGTGCCGAGCCAGCCGGCCTCGTACCACATTTTAAAAAGGTTCTCCTCCGGATCCCACCAGACGCCCCCGCCTTTGGGCGTGGCCACCGGCAGGCCGCGCTGGTGTTCCAGCGGGGTTTCGGGTTTGAGCACCGGGTTGCCTTCGTATTTGCGCGCGGGATGGAATTCCCGCTCCAGGCTGGTTTCCTCGATCAGGAAATCGTCCACCAGCAACTGGCGTCCGGTGTTGATCGGAATGGTTTCGGGCGGATTGTCCAAGTAGGGAACCGGCATCGGGTCGCGGGAGGCCGGGTCGATGGTTTCCGGCGGCCAGATTTCGGGCAAAACGATGCCGTTGGGCAGCGTTTCGCCGGCCTGGGCGGCGGCCATCAAGCCGATGCCGGCCGCGGCGGCGAGAGAGAGGGTTTTGGAGAGGATGGGTTTGGTCATGTTTTGTGTATTCATAGATTGGAAATTCGGTGATCAGGCGGGGAGGTTGCAAGGCCGGGTCGTCGGCCGCGACGACCGGAGCCAATCCGCCAAAACACAGCAAGCCCGTGGATACGACCGAGGCAAGGACCATGGCGCGGGCGTTGTGATTGGCCAGCCGCGCCGGGAGGGTGAAGTCATGCAAAGCGGAGGCTTCCCGATCAAGGATCATGGTCGTGTTTGGTTGGTGCAAATTCGGTTGGCGGTGGTTTGGCCGACCATTCCACCAGAGAGGAGCAGTTTTGGCCAAAGGTTTCCGCTGTTATGGTATCAGAGGGGGGATATGCATCGTTTTTTTCAGGAGCGCCAGCCTTCAGGCGGCGAAGGGAGGCCCCGAGGCAACCGCTTGCGAACCGCATTTCGCCCGGTGAACCTGGGCGCTCCCGCTTGCAACGCCGCATGCCGCCCACTGAAGTGAGGCGCTCCCCTTGCACGCCGCATGACGACCGCTGAAGTTTTGGCGCTACCGCTTACAACGCCGCATTCCCTCCCGCTTTCCTCACCGCACGCTGCCGCCCTCCACGAAGGCCGGGGGGATGAGGATTTGGCGGGGGACTTCGGGAATGCCGGTTTCGTTGTGCATCAACTGGGTCGCCACCAGATCAACCGCCGCCGCCGCCACATGGGATCGCCGGTGGTCGATGCCGGCCAGCCCTTCCATCCCTTCGACCCAGTCATGGACCACCAGGCCGACATCGTCGGGGATGCGCATGCCAAGCCGGTTTTCAATCCAGTCCGGCACAAAGGTGTCGAACGAGATGAGCGCGTCGGGGCGGTGTTTTTTCATCCACCCGCAAAATTTCTCGACCCCCCGGTTGAAGCCGATGTTGGGCAGCAGGAGCAGGGGGACGTGATCCTTTTTCGGCGTCCGCATCTGGTGGTAAAGCAGGGCGCCGGAGTAGGTGTGGTCGGCCCGCTGGTCGATCCATTCGGTGACGGCCAGGCCGATCCGGCGGTAGCCGCGGGCGGTCAGCCTTTCAATCGCGGTCAGGATCCCCTGGGTCATGTTGGTGCTGGCCCGGTGGAGGTCGGGCGTCGTCAGACCATAGCCGAAGGTGGCCGAGCTGAAGCCGGCAAAATCAAACCGCAACAGGTGCTTGGGAGAAGAGGGAGGCGAGGCGATCACGCCTTCGATGCCGCGGGCGCGCAGGATGTCGGCCAACCGCCGTGCCGTCATGCCGTTTCGTCCGAGCACGAACTCCTCGGCTTGGTAACCGTGCTGGATGGCGCGGGCGCGGATCGCATCCAACGGAACGAACCGGTAGGGGGTGTCGGGGCACTGGTCCCGCAGGACGGCGAGGGAGGATTGGATTTCCCGTCCCTTGCGCCCCCGCACCAGTGACATCAGGCGGGCCATGTTGGGATCGGGCCGGTAGCCAACTGCCCGGATGGCGGCGTTGACCTTTTTCCGGACCGCGTCGGAGACCTGGGAGGAGTTGTGCAAAACCCGGGAAACGGTCATGGCCGACACCCCGGCTTTGGAAGCCACGGTGGCGAGACTGGCGGACGAGGGGGATTTTTTCATGGGGGCATGTTTTAATAACATGATTTTGCCTTTGGCAAGGCCAGAAACGGAACGCAGTGTGAAGGGGTTGACAACCACCGTGTTTGTTCACGAACAAGCTGAAAATCTTTTAACCGATTCGAAACGCCATGAAACACCGACACGCCACCGATGAAACCGAGTCCCCGCCGTTCCCTTCGGAACTGGCGGGAGAATTGTCCGCCGACGGATTGTTGGCCGTGCTCACGGTGGAGCGGGTGGAGGACGCGGCGCCGTTGGCCCGCGCTTTGGTCGCCGGGGGGGTGCGGGTGATGGAGTTGGCGCTGCGCACGCCGGCCGCATGGGATTGCCTGCGGGCCATCCGGGCCGAAGTCCCGGAAATGCTGGCCGGACTCGGCACCGTGCTGACTTCCGATCAGTTGCGGGAAGCGCGGGAAGCGGGGGCGGCGTTCGGGGTTTCGCCCGGCCTTTCGCACGGGCTGTTGCGGGAGGCGCGCGAAATGGGCTTTCCCTATGCTCCGGGGGTGATGACGCCGGGGGAGGTGCAAGCGGCGGTGGAGCACGGCTGCCGGTTTTTGAAGTATTTTCCGGCGGAGTCAGCCGGCGGCCTGAGCCATTTGCGGAGCATGAACGCGCCGTTTGCCCACCTCGGATTGCGCTACATTGTTCTGGGCGGATTGACGGAAACGAACGCTTCCGCCTACTTGGCCGACCCGTCGGTGGCGGTGTTGGGCGGTTCGTGGATCGCTCCGGCGGAACTGATTGCCCGGCGTGATTGGGATACGATTCAAACCCGCGCCGAACGGGCGCGCGCCTTGGTGGACGCGGTGCGCGGGGAGACGGTGGCCGCCGGATGAGCGGACATGGGAAGAGTGGAAGCGGCATCCTGCCGCTTTGTTTACTATGCCCGCGAAGCGGCAGGATGCCGCTTCCACTTGAACCACATTGCAAAAGATAAACGGGACGGTAGTAACGATGCAAAAGACCATCACCTTTGGGGAAATCATGGGGCGGCTCTGTCCGCCGGGATTTGAGCGGTTCGGGCAGGCCATGCCGGGGCATCTCGGGATCACCTTCGCCGGGGCGGAAGCCAACGTGGCGGTCTCGATTTGCCATTTGGGCGGTCGGGCCGCCTTTGTCAGCGCCCTGCCGCGGCACGCGGTCGCCGACGCCTGCGTGGCCGATTTGCGCCGTTACGGGGTCGATGTTTCCGGCATCCAACGAACCGATCAGGGACGGCTCGGGCTCTATTTCGTGGAACGCGGAGCCAACCAGCGGCCGTCGCGCGTGATCTACGACCGGGATCGGGCCAGCGTTGCGTTGGCCCCTCCGGATTCCTACCCGTGGGAGGATCTGTTCGCGGACGCCGGGTGGTTTCATTTCACCGGCATCACCCCGGCGCTTTCGGCCAACGCCGCCGACTGTTGCCTTGCCGCGGTGAAGGCGGCGCGGGCGAAAGGGCTGACCGTATCCTGCGACCTGAACTTCCGGGAAAAACTGTGGGGCTGGAAAGCGGGCGCAACGCCGCGCGATTTGGCGGAGAAAACCATGCGGACGCTTCTCCCCCACGTGGACGTGGTCATTGCCAACGAGGCCGACGCCTCCGATGTGCTCGGCATCCGCGCGGGCGGCAGCGAGGTGGAGAAGGGGGAACTGGACTTGGAACGGTATCCGGAAGTGGCGTCGCGGATCATCGATGATTTTCCGAATGTGAAACAAGTGGCCATTACCCTGCGGGAAAGCGTGTCGGCCTCCCACAACAACTGGGGGGCGATGCTCCACGACGCGGAAACCGGGACCGCCCATTTCGCGCCGCTGGATGGGGAGGGGACGTATCGGCCCTACGAAATCCGGCAGATTGTGGACCGGGTCGGGGCGGGGGATTCGTTCGCGGCCTCCTTGATTTTCGCCCTGCAAACACCCGAGCACGGCAGCCCGGAAAACGCGGTGGCCTTCGCGGCGGCGGCCTCCTGCCTGGCCCATTCGATTGAGGGCGATTTCAACCTCAACCGCCGGGCCGAAATCGAGTCCCTGCTCAGCGGCAACGCCTCCGGCCGCGTGGTGCGGTGAAAAACCGGCGGCCGCTCGAAGCATCCGCAACCGATCTCCCATGGGGCGGGCTCCCTTTCGGTTTTCCCGAGTGGCATCCGGCCTTGTCGGATGAGTCTCCCAAAAACTGCCGACCGGCCTGCGACGAGCTCAGCCGTGTCGAGGTCTGGCAGCTACTCCCGCCACACCGTAGCGGCAAGACCTTCGATCAGCCGCCCCGCCGCCCCGCCGCTCCGCCTGGCGGACCGGTTAACACAAGGAACGGGCTTCCTTTCGGTTTTCCCGAGTGGCATCCGGCCTTGTCGGATGAAATCATCGACCAAGGGCCGAAAGGGAAACACGGGCATTCGACAAACTCAGCCGAGTCAATTC
>PXDN01000284.1 GCA_003566375.1 Opitutia bacterium | reverse complement strand
CAAAGCCTGGGGATTTTCGACCTCCACGACCGCAGCTGCCAGGCGCAGGTTGCCGTGGGAGACCGCGTTTTTCGCCAAATCATCGGCCACATTGCCGGATTCTTTTTGCCGCAACTGCCGCAGGGTTTTCTCCAATTCGGCCTTTTGCTCCAGCAACGTTTCCATCCGCTGTTCCAACTCGGCCGGCTGGCAGGAAAGTTTGTGGGTCAGGGTGCGCAACCGGGAGAATTGTTCATTGACCAAACCGACCGCCGCTTCCCCGGCGACCGCCTCAATGCGGCGGGTGCCGGCCGCGATGGCCGACTCATGCACAATTTTCACCAAACCGATTTCTCCCGTGGCGGAAGCATGGGTGCCCCCGCAGAGTTCCACGGAATACCCGCCGATGTCCACCACCCGGACCACCGAGCCGTACTTCTCTCCGAAAAAGGCGAGGCAGGTGTCCGGTTTTTTATCAAACTCGGTTTCATACCAGCGCACCCCGGCGTTTTCGAGAATCCGGGCGTTCACCCACTCTTCAATCCGTTCCAGATCGGACTCGGATATCCCCTCAAAATGGGAAAAATCAAATCGCAACCGGTCGTCGGTCACCAGGGAGCCGGCTTGGCGCACGTGATTGCCGAGCACCTCCCGCAAGGCGTGGTGTAACAAATGAGTGGCGGTGTGGTGGCGCTGCACGCGCAAACGGAACGGCCGGTCCAGCCGCAACCGGGCGCGGCTGCCCGTCCGCAGATCACCGGCGTTCCCGTCGAGCTTGTGGAGGTGGCGGTCGTTGCGGTCCTTGACCGTGTTCACTATTCTCCATTCCCGTCCGTCAATCTCCACCGTGCCGCGGTCGCCGATCTGCCCGCCCATTTCAGCGTAAAAGGGAGTGCGGTCAAAGACCAACCAGGATTCGCCCGCTTCGGAAATCAGATCGACCAGCTCGGCATCGGTTTCCCCGGCGTTGATTTCGTAGCCGGTGAATTGGCTCGCTTCCAGGTCGTCACCACCTTCCCGCACCGAAATAACGCTTGATTTGCGGGCGGCGCGGGCGCGTTCGCGCTGAGCCTCCATTTCGGTTTCAAAACCGGCTTCATCAACGGTCAATCCTTTCTCCCGGGCCAACAACTGGGTCAGGTCGGGCGGGAATCCAAACGTGTCATACAGGGTAAACGCGTCCTTGCCCGAAATCGAGCCCCCGCTCTCCTCCGCCATTTTTTCAAACAGCTGCATCCCCCGGTCCAGGGTCCGCCCGAAGGTCTCCTCTTCCGAACGGATCACCCTCCGGACCACCTCTTCCTGTTCGAGGATTTCCGGAAAAACCGGCCCGAGGGTCTCCACCACCGGACCTACGAGCGATTCGAAAAATCCCGGTTCCAGTTCGAGCCTGCGTCCAAACAGCACCGCCCGCCGCAGGATGCGCCGCAGCACGTAATTGCGCCCCTCGTTGCCCGGCAGAATGCCGTCGGCAATGGCGCAGGTCAGCGTGCGGGCATGGTCGGCCAGCACCCGGAACGCGCAATCGATCCACTCTTGGTCGCTCAACTTTTCCCGGGACGCCGGGAGCGTTCCGGTGTGGCGTTTGCCCGACAATTTTTCCAAATGGCTGAAAAACGGAGAAAACAAATCGCTGTTGTAATTGGAAGGAGGCCGGCTGAAATCGGTAAAATTGCGGGTGGTGGCCACTATGCCGGCCACCCGCTCGAATCCCATGCCGGTGTCCACGTGTTTGGCGGCCAGCGGCAGGAAGGAGCCGTCGGCCCCGGCATTGAACTGGATGAAAACCAAATTCCAAATTTCGATGCAGTGCGGGCTGTCTTTATTCACCAGCGCGCCGCCGCTGTCGCCCTTTTCCGTGAGATCGATGTGGACTTCGCTGCACGGGCCGCACGGCCCGGTGTCGCCCATCATCCAGAAATTGTCTTTGCGGTTCCCATTGACGATGTGCACGGCCGGATCGAGCCCCGCCTTCTCGAAAATCGCTTTCCAACAGGCGTGGGCCTCGGCGTCGAACTCCGCCGGATCCCCATCGTCCGGATGGTACACCGTGGCGTAGAGGCGTTCTTTGGGGAACTTCCAGACTTCGGTCAGCAATTCCCACGCCCACGCGATGGCCTCCTCTTTGAAGTAATCGCCAAACGACCAGTTTCCCAACATTTCGAAAAACGTGTGGTGGTAACTGTCGAAACCGACGTCTTCGAGATCGTTGTGTTTTCCGCCCGCGCGAATGCATTTCTGGGTATCGGCCGCGCGGCGGTCCCGGGGTTGCCGCTCCCCGAGAAAATACGGCACAAATTGGTTCATGCCGGCGTTGGTGAACAGCAGGTTGGGTGAATCCGGCATCAGCGGCGCGGACGGCACGACCCGGTGCTCCCTGGCGGCAAAGAAATCGAGAAAAGACTGGCGGACTTCGGCGGATGTCATGTCGAAAAAAGAGGCAGCATGAAAGAATTCCGCTCAGGGGCAACCCTTTCAATTCCGCCGTTACCCACCCAAACGCCGGTTTTGTCCGTTTTCCGTTGTCAAGACCAAGGAGCCTCCTTTTCACTAATGGGCATGGACATTTTGGCAAAGCCGCAATCCTCAACCCTTCGGCTGGCTGTTTTTTGTCTCGGGTGCCTGGGTTTCCTCTTCACCCAACACGCGGAGGCGACCGAACGACGCCAGGTTTCCATTGAGCGAACGGCGGAAGGCTTCACGGCGCGCGCCGGCGAAAAGACCTTGACCACCTTCGCCGCCATCGGCCCGCTGGGGCCGGTTTTTCATCCGTTGTTGGCTCCGGGCGGGGCCACCTTGACGCGGATCCATCCCCTGCCCGAAGACGCCGCCTCGCGCGATCATCCCCACCACCGCTCCCTTTGGATCGCCCATGGCAAGGTGAACGGCCATGATTTCTGGCACGGTCCTGACAGCATCCGCCACCGGGAGGTGACCGACATCCGCCGGGAAGGACGCGCGGCCGTGGCCGTGACCATGGCCGACTGGTTTACGGAGGACGGACGCCGCCTGCTCGAAGACCGTCGCGAACACCGTTTCTCCGCGCCGGATGACGACCATTGGATTCTCGACATCACCGTAAACCTGCGGGCCATGAAAGACTCCGTGACCCTGCAGGACGACAAGGAGGGATTTCTGGCCCTGCGCATGGCGCCCGAACTCGCCGCCCGTTCCCCCGGTCGCGGCGCCATCCTGAACAGCGAGGGACACCGCAACCGGGAAGCCTGGGCCAAACGGGCGCGCTGGTGCTCCTATTACGGTCCGGCGGGTGAGGATACCGTCGGGGTCACGGTCATGGACCACCCGGCCAATCCCAATCACCCCTCCTGGTGGCACGTCCGCGATTACGGGCTCTTCGCGGTGAATCCGTTCGGAGCCGCCGAATTCGGCGGAGAGCCGGCCGGCACCGGCGACCTCACCCTGTCCCGGGATGAAAGCCTTACCTTGCGCTACCGGCTGGTCATCCACCGGGGCGGCCCGGATTCCCTCGACCTGCCGGCGCTGTTTGCCGATTTTTCACAAACCACAACTCAACCAATCGAAAAACCATGAAAGCCCTCTCCCGACGCCGTTTTCTCCAAGCCTCCCTCGCCGGAGCCGCCGCCCTCACCCTCCCTGCCGGAGCATGGGCCCGCACTCGTGGCGCCAACGATGAAATCCGCGTCGGCGTGATCGGTTTCCGCGCCCGCGGCCGCACCTTGATCAACTCGCTGCACGACCTGCCGGGCGTCCGCGTCACCTCCTTGTGCGACGTGGACCCCGCCATCCTCGCCCGCGAGGTCAAACGATTCAAGGATCGGGGCGAAACCGTCGCCGGGCACACCGATTTCCGCCGCTTGATTGCTGACCCGAGTCTCGACGTGATCGCCACCGCCACCCCGAACCATTGGCACGCCCTGATTACCATCCTCGCCTGTCAGGCGGGCAAGGATGTCTATGTCGAAAAACCGATTTCGCACAGCATCCACGAAGGCCGCGTCGCGGCGGAGGCGGCCCGCAAATACCGCCGCATCGTGCAAACCGGCACCCAGGGGCGTTCAAGCGAATGCATTCTGGAAGCCGTGGAACACCTGCACGGCGAAAACCCGATTGGGCGCATCCAGCTGGCCCGCGGGTTTTGTTATCGCCACCGCCAGGGAATCGGACGTCCGGATGGGCCGTTGGAAATCCCGGAAGGGCTCGATCACGATCTCTGGCTCGGTCCGGCCCCCGAAGAACCGGTGCGCCGCCGCCGCTTCCATTACGATTGGCACTGGTTTTGGAATTACGGCAACGGCGACCTCGGCAACCAGGGCCCGCACCAAATGGATATCGCCCGCTGGATCCTCGGGAAAAAAGAAGTCGCCCCCTCCGTCTTCAGCGTGGGCGGGCGGGTCGGTTATGACGACAATGCCGAAACCTACAGCGCCCAATACACGTTATTGGACTACCAGCCGGTGCCGATTTTGTTCGAGGTCCGCAATCTCGCCAATCCTGACAACATGGGCAATTTCCGGGGAATGCCCCGCACCGGCGTCAGTGTTGTGATCGAGGGCGAGGGCGGTTACCTGGCCATTCCCTCCAATTATCGCGAGGCGGTGTTTTATGACCGCCGGGGCCGGGAGATGAAACGGTTTGAATCCCCGCGCGGCGACCATTTCGCCAATTTCATCGACGCGGTGCGCTCGCGCCGGGCGCGCGATCTGAACTCCGACGCGCTCGAAGGCCACCTTTCCGCCGCCCTCTGTCACATGGGGAACATCTCCAACCGCCTCGGTGCCGAGGCATCTCTGGAAGAGATTGAAGACCGGATCTCCGCCGACAACCGGGTGGCCGAATGCCATGAGCGGATGCGGGCCCATTTGGAGGCCAACGAGGTCGATCTGGAGAAAGAGCGGCTCAAAATCGGCCTTCCCCTTTTGATGGATCCGAAAACCGAACGGTTCACCAACAACCGCGAAGCTAACCGTATGGCCGTCGGCACCCACCGCGCGCCCTACTCTCTTCCCCGCGTTTGATTTTTTCAGCATCTCCCTTCATCCATGATTTTATCCAAAAACCCGCCAGTCGGCTGCCTCGCGGCCGCCTTCCTATCCATTATGATTCTCTCCAGCGATACCGCCGGCGGCTGGCAGGCGGACCCCGAGGTGGTTCGCCGCCAGACCGAACGCCGCCCGGACTTCAATTTCGAGGAAGCCAAAGTTCCCGAATACACCCTGCCCGAGATTCTGCAAACCGTGGACGGACGACCGATCACCACCAAAGAAGAGTGGATGGCCAACCGGGCGGACCTTTTCGATCTTTTCGCCGAACACATCTACGGCCACACGCCGGGGCGGCCCGAGCGACTCACTTTCAGGGTGACGGAGGATAATCCCCGCGCTCTCGACGGGGCCGCGACCCTGCGGGTGGTTGAGATCCGTTCTTTCCAGGAAGACCGCGAACACGCGTTCGAGTTGTTGCTCTTCCTGCCCAATCAAACCGGCGGCCCTACCCCGGTTTTTCTCCTGCTCAACAATCGCGACCGGTCCAACACCGACCCGACCCGGGAGGAAATCTCCGAATTCTGGCCGGTCGAGGATGCCATCGGCCGCAACTACGGCATCGCCGCCATCCAAAACCGCGAGTTGGCGCCGGATTCAGCGACCGAATACCGCAACGGGGTGATCCGCCTCTTCGAAGGCGAGACGGAGGAGCGGGCGGACAACGCCTTTGGCGCGCTCGCCGCCTGGGGCTGGGGCGCGAGCCGGGTCATGGATTATTTCGAAACCCTGGACGAGGTCGATCACCGGAGGGTGGCGGTGCTCGGCCATTCGCGCGGAGGCAAAGCCTCCCTCTGGACCGGTGCCCGCGACGAACGGTTTGCCCTCGCCATATCCAACGAATCCGGTTGCGGGGGCGCGGCGCTCAGCCGCCGTCGCTTTGCCGAAACGGTCGCCCGCATCAATGGCAATTTCCCCCACTGGTTTTGCGAAAACTTCAACCGGTTCAACGACCGGGAGGATGACCTGCCGGTGGATCAGCACCAGTTGATGGCGCTGATGGCGCCGCGGGCCGTTTACGCGGCCAGTGCCGACCTGGATTTGTGGGCCGACCCGCGAGGAGAATACCTCTCCATCGCCCACGCCTCTCCGGTTTTTGAACTCTGGGGATACGCCGGGCTCGCTCCCGACGCCATGCCCGGCATCCATCAACCGAGACGGGGCGGCCGCCAAGGCTACCACATCCGCGAAGGAGGGCACAACCTGCTGCGCTACGACTGGCACCGCTACATGGACATGGGCGACCAGATCTGGGGCCGGAAGTAACCGGCGACCGACAGCGAATACAATCAATCCCGCACCGGCATCGGAGCGATGCTGGTCGAAACCCTGGCCAGCACGATGTCGTAAGCCTGGCGGGGCGACTCCACCCAGTCGCGGCAAAGCTTGCGGATGTTTTCCGAAACCGCGCGCTCATGCCGTATCAACAAAGTCGGCACGCCAAGCGCGTGGCCCGCGAGCACGTCCACATCGGCATCCCCCACGAACAAAACGTCGCTGTTTTTCAACGACAGGTCATCCAGAATGTGGGCCAACCCCTCCGGATCGGGCTTGTGGGAGGGAAAATCATCCCCGCACACCACTTTTTGAAAATAGGGCAACAATTGGTGGTTATCCAAAATCTCCATGGTGGTGGCCCGGTCGCGGCCGGTCCACAGGGAGACATCGGCGCGGTTCCTGAGCAAGGATTCCAACATCTCCACCGCCCCGTCAAACGGGATGATCTGGTGGTGGTTGCGATCATTATAATCGATCAAACGATTCATCGCCTCGGGCAGGTTTCTCTCATCCGCCAGCAGGTTGCGCAGGCAACTTTCAGCCGGGCCGGTCAGTTTCGAGAAAATCTCGGGCGGCGAGGGCGGGTTCTGAAAAACCTTGATGGCGTGGGTAAACGAAGCCAACACCATCGGCATGCTGTTGACGAGGGTTCCGTCGAGATCAAAAACGAGTCCGAGACGCTTGCTGTGGGTAAGCATGGCGGTAAATCAAAAAGGAATGGTTCAGGTTAGAAAAACCGGAGCTTGTCAGGCTCCACTTCGGGGAAATCGTCCCCCAGGGCTTCCGGGGTAAACGGATGGGATTCCGGGTCCAGGCGCACGGCCCCCGCGCGAATGGCCAGCCGCGTGCGGTTGCCCGAAGCGGTGTCCCGCACGTCCACGGATTTCACCATCCAGTCGTCCTCAACTTTTTTGACTTCGATGATGTTGAACCCCTTGACCGCGTTTCCCCGGCCGTCCACCAGCTTCGCCCCGGTCAGAACCCGGAACGCGGCATCCACAAAAACCCGCACCCCGCCGAGATCGGGGCGGGCTTCGGCGACTTCGGCCGGCGGATACATCAGGAACGCGTGGGAGGACCGGCCGCGCACCCGTTGCAGGCCTTCATAGGCGTAATCATCCCAAAACAAAAACGGCATCTGCAAATCAAACGGAGTGAAATCCGTTCCGCGAAGCGGCTGGAACAATTCCTCCGCGCCCAGGCGGCGGGGTGAAGCGGTCTCTCCGTCACCGTCCAGCACCCACACGGCCGCGTTTGGACCGTTTTGCACCAACAGGCGCAGCACCCCGCCTTCACCTCCGCGCTGGTCTTCGATCTCGTAGCGGAAAACCGGTCCATCTTCAGAACGGCCCGCCCACATGCGGCCCTGAAAGAGACTTTCGCGGCCCCGGCGCGGCATGACCCGCAAGTGAAATTGGAAATGGCAAACCCCCGGCAGAGTGAATTCCCGAAGTTCGTTCAGGGTCTGCTCCGCCTCCGTTTTGTCCAGCTCGCTGTAAGGAATGGGACGCGGCTCCAACCGCCGCTGACCCTGGGT
>PXDN01000082.1 GCA_003566375.1 Opitutia bacterium | reverse complement strand
GGCGCCGCCGTTGAATTCGACCCGGCGCAGCCCCGCCACGGTCGTGAGTTGCAACGCGGGCGTGGTCACCGAAAAGAAAAAGCCTTCGGCGTCGAGCAACGGAATGTCGTGGGGCAGGGTGACGGAGAGGGATTCCGGCATGCCGGTCAGCGGCCAGGTGACGTTGGCGAATTCGGCGGAGAGCGGTTGTCCGTCGATTTCGATGGGGAGCGTTAGGGTGGCGGGGGCCGCGCCCGTTCCTTGCGGCGGGATCAGCAGGACCGGCCGCCCGGCGGCGTCGAACTCAACCGAGGCCTCGCAAATGGCCAGGCTGGGGGAGGCTTCGGGGGCAAACCCGGGGATGGTCAGGAGCACGCCGGAAGCGGCCGCGTTTCCACTCCCGGAGAGCGTGCCGTCGGCGGCGAGATCGAGTTGCAAGGGGGTGGTGAGGGATACCGAGGCGCGCTCGCCGGTGGGTGTTCCTCCGCAGGGAGCCGCCTCGACAAAGAGCGGGAGGAGAAGGGTGGTGCCCGCGCCGAGCGCGAGGCTGAATTCCCCGTCGGTTCCGCCCGCCAGCAGCCCGGAAAAATTTTCCACGAAGAGTTGGAAGTCCCCGCTGGAGGAGGGAATGGCGGAGTCTGGTAGGGCGAAAAGTCCGATGTCGGCGGAGGCGATGGCGAGGGAACCGCCGGTGGCGGTGGCCTCGAAGACCACTTCGGTGGCGGGGCCGCGCGGGAGAATCACGAAATCATCACCGATGGCCAGAACCGCGTCGGTGGCGGCGCTGGCGAGGAGTTTGCCGTCGGCCAGCAGCACCGAGGCGTCGATCTGGGTGGTGCCGTCGGGCAGGATCAGGGAACCGTCGCCCCCGAAGGTGAAAACGCCCGCGGCGGTGTGGTTGGCGGCGAACTCACCGGTCAGTTGAAACCCGTCCAGCACCGTGCCCGCGTCGGCGCTGACGTTGATGGAGAAGGCGCCATTGGAGGCGATGAAACTGGTGCCGGCCACCGCGAACTCCATGCCTCCCGCCTGGGGCAGCACCAGCCGCCCGCTGTTGAGGGTGATTTGCCAGGAGGGGGAGGGTCCCAACAGGCTGCCGAGACCGTCCACCCGCAGATCGAGGTCCCGCAGCTCCACCGTTTCGGCGGCGATGAAATCGCCTTGGGCGGTGAGCGGTCCCGGGTCGAAGGCGAAGAACGGGACCCCTTGGGCGTCGTTGCCGATCCGCACGGTCGCATTGAGGGCGGAGAGAACGAGGTCGTTCACCCCGTCGGGGCTTTCCGCGGAGAGGATGGCGGCGGGGAGGGTGACGCGCGCCCCGCCGTTGATTTCCAGAAGGCGGGAGCCGTCCTCGTTTTCCTCCGCCCGCAGGCGCAGCAGGCTGCCGCCCGCGCCGGTCCCGAGGGTTACGCGCACCCCGTTTTCGTCGCCCAGCACGATCTCCTCCGTCCGCAAGTCGGCCTCCAGTTCGGTGGGGAATCCGTTCAACGGCCAGGCCAGGTTGCTGATTTCCGCCTCGACCGTCCGCTCGGCGAACGGCAGGCGGAGGGTGGCCGGGTTGGCGCGGCGAATGTGGAGGGCGGCTCCGTCGTTGGCGCTGAAGACCAGGGTGCCTGCGCAGATGTCGAGGTGGGGCGGCATGTCTCCGCCCAGCGGGGACAGACCGGACTGCGGGTCCAGATCAAACCCGGGAATGACGATGCGGGCGTTTTGCACCGATACGGCGCCGCCGAAATCGACCTGACCGTTTCCATTGCCCGGGGAAGCGGAGTATTGGACCGTGAGCGGCGTATCGCCCGCGAGCAGAATTTCCGGCAGGCCGCCTTCCCCGGGGCAATCGGCGGGCAGCAGGTCGTTCAACTCGATCCGCCCGCTGGTGAGTTCGAGGGCGAAGCCGTCGGGCTGGAAGAAGAGGGAGGCCGCCGCGTCGCGGGCGAAGAGGCGGAAATCGGAGGCGGCGGGCGTTTCGCCCAAGGGAGTGGTTCGCGCGAACAGCCCCGCCTCGCCCGCGAACTCCAGGGCAAGCGAGCCCTCGAAGCCGCCCGCCAGCTCACCGCCGAGAAAGGTGGGAAAGAGAACCAGGTTGTCGGTGAAACGGATGGCGGTCGAGTCCGGCAGTTCGGCGGAAAGCCCAAGGCGCGGCACGGCCGAATCGAACTCGGCGTTGACGGTGTAATCGCGGGCGTCGTACCCTTCGCCCAAGGTCAACACGCCGGTGCCGGTGGCGGCGAAGGTTCCCTCCGCGGTGTGACCGGTGGCGGTCAGTGACGGAATTTCCAACCGGGCCGCTCCGCCCGCCAGCGGGAACGATCCGGAGCCGCTGATCCCGAACGCGCCGGTGTTGTCGAGAAACGCTTCCGAAATGCCGAAGCGCAGGTCGAGATCGGGAAAAGCAAGGTCGCCGCCAAATGAACCGCGCAGGTGGCCGGTCTCGGCGTTGTGGGAGACGGTGCCGAAAACCCGTTCGATCTCCATTCCGCCCGGCAGGCCGAAATCGGGCGGCAGCAGCGGGAGGGCCGAGTTGAAGTTTTCAGCCAGAACGCAGAAGGAAGCGGAAACCGAGGCGGTCACCGCCTCCGTGGTTTCCCGCAACAGGGCGGTCCACTCACCCGGCGGAAAGAGGGCCGGTCCGGAGAGCGGGGCGAATCCCTGCGGCGACAGCGGACCCACGGCCGCCGCGGCTTCGCGGGGCAATTGTTTCAAGACCTTGGCCAGGTCGGCTCCAAAACGGGCTTTGCGGGCCACCGAGTCGGCGTCGTCTCCGGAGACCGAGGCGAGGAAGGTCTCCTTTACTTTGGTCAAAAGAATGACCGGATAGTGTTCGGTCGGAATGGAGAGGAGATCGGTTCCTTTGCTTTCCAACGCCGAAAGGGTGCCGTGAAGCGAGGCGAGAGCCCGAATCATCCCGGCCGCGCGGTCGAGTTGGGTGTCGTCCCATTCCGTCGCGGCGGTTAGGGCGGCGGCCGTTTCGAGAATCGTCGCCGCGCGGGCGGCGGCGGCCGCGCCGTTATCGGTTAGTTGGTGGGAGGCGGCGAGGTTGAGCAATTCCAGTTCCACCGGGTCGGGTGGAAAGCGCGGCGGGCGGGCGGCGGCCGCGCCGAGCAAACGTTGGATTTCCCCGGCCGCGGCCGCGCGGTGTCCGTCGGCCTCGCCGCCGAAAAGTTGCACCGAGTTGGCGGCAACGGTGAGGCGTTGGACCAAGTTGACGCGGGTCCGCCAGTCGGCGGCGGGCACCGTGGCAATCCGGGAGGTCACTCCGGCGGCGAGGACGTCGGCGATTTGGCGTTGGATCGGATCGTTGGTTTCTTTGGAGAAAGCCGGTTCCCCGGAGCCGAACAGGATGCCGTCCCCGATAATGGCGAGCAGTTCCGTGAACAGCTCCTCCACCCGGTTGGGATCCAGATCGGTGAGGACCGCGCCGGATCCGTCCGCCGCCAGGCCGAGCGCTTGCAGCACCCGTTCGCGGGCCACTTTCAACCCGGTAACGGCAAAAGCGTTGGAGGCCGGCTCTTCCGCACCAAACAGGGCGGTGGTTGATTGCAGGTCGGTGACGGTGGAGATTTCGCCGAGGATTTCCTCCGTGGTCAGGCTGGCGAACTTGTTCGGATCGAATTCCCCGTCTGCCCGGAAGGAATCCAATTTGTTTTCCAGCGTCTGTTCGGTGGCTTGGTGGATTTTCGAGGTGAGTCCGGCGAAGGCCGAATGCCGGTAGAGGGCGGCACCGGCGGTGACCCCTTCACCGCTTCTCACCAGGATTTCCGATCCGTCCGGGACCGGGATGGTTTCAACAACCTGGCCCCCCTCGGAGATGGTGATGGAACCCTCGGCCGTGAATCCGATCACTCCGGCGGCGGTGCCGCGCCCGATTGTTTCATCAACCCCGGTCAGTTCATAATTGGCGGCGAGGTCCAGCCCGGCCTTGGCCGCCTCGAACAAAGCTTTGGTGTTGCGGGTCAGGGTCGGGTGGGCCATGACCTGGCGGAGAAAAATCTCCGCAACCTCGTCGAGCTTTTCCCGGACCAAATCGGTGTCG
The DNA here is from genome assembly GCA_003566375.1 of Opitutia bacterium. Lineage (GTDB taxonomy): Bacteria > Verrucomicrobiota > Verrucomicrobiia > Opitutales > T3Sed10-336 > T3Sed10-336. Next base: position 3,842 of record PXDN01000082.1, on the reverse strand, counting down.
ATGTTGTTTTCCCCGGTGAGCAGCGTCTCCTCGGCCATTCGATCGAGCAGTTTGGCGATGGATTTGTATTTGGCGTTCATTTTCCCGACCGCCTCGGTGATGCGGCGGGGGACTTCGTTGAGGGATTCGACCTCGATGGCGATGGAGCGGGTGACCGTGCCGCTGGCATTGGTGGCGCGCAGGACGATGGTGCGGCTCGATTGCAGGGGAAGGGTGACGGTGCCGCTGCGTTTCACTTTGCCGGGACCGCGTTCGATGGAGATTTCGCTGGCGAAGTCCACCTCCCAAGACACCTCCCACAGCTCCGCCGGGCTCGTTTTGGAAAATCCTTTTTTCTCCGCCGTGAACCTCCGGATGACGGGGAGGGTTTCGGCGATTTGAAACGCCTGCAGCTCGCCGATTCCTCCCGGGCTGCGCCAGGCGGCCACCACCAAGTCGTCGCCATGGTCCAGTTCGATGATCGACCCTCCGAAGTTTTGGCCGGGCCGCCAATCGCTGACGAAGGAGCCGGCGGCGGGAATGGTGGAGGTCGCCACCGACTCAAACTGCCCCCCGCGCAATCGGCCGGTTTGGATAACGGCGTTTTGCATATGGCCGCGCTCGTCGGTCACCAAACCGCCGCTGCTGAGAAAGGCCGGATGGAGGCTGATGCCGTAGACGGTGTAAAGTCCTTTGCCGAGGCCCCGCACCCGCACGGCGGCCGCCCTGTCGGCAACACCGGCGGCCGGGTCCGGGGTGGAGGGGAAAAAATTGTGGGCCAGCAACCCGTCGCGGCTGAGGGGGGAATTCCAAAAACCGGTGGTCTCCACCGGCACTTCTTCCCGCTGGGTGAACATCACATGTTCGGTTGACCAGTGGGGTTGGAGCGACCCGGAGGAGTTGATTCTGAGCAATCGGCCGAACTCGATGCTCACCCCGTGGAGGGCGTTGCCGAAAGCGTCGTCGAGCACGTTGGCGCTTTCGTCGTTGATGACGTCGTTCCAAAAGGTGGCCTCTTCCGGGATCATCAGGTCGATGTGGGCGGGGCCCTGGCCGAAGTGGGGGAGCACGCCGATGTCAACGTTGAGCAACTTCGGGGTAAAACCGGATGCGGGGGCGAAGCCGGGATCGGAGGCCGGCGCGGCGCCGTCATCCATCAGCCGGTCGAGTTCGATCACCCGGTTGGCAGCGTCCGTGAGGTAACGGGTCAGCGCCTCTCCCCAGTCGTCTCCGCCGGCAGGGAGGCCGAGGTCGGCTTGCAGGTCGAGCCAGCGGGCCATCACGTCGCCGGTCGCCTCCCCGGTCGGCGGCAAAGCGGTTCCCGAGGCGGGTTGGGCGGAACCGGCGGGCGCGGCGCCGCCCGCGCCGGTGCCGCCGATGGCGTTGGCGGCGGAGGCGAACAGTTCGTTCCAGTTTTCCAGCCGGGAGGCGACGAGTTCGGGGGAGCGCTCGGTCATGGTGTAGAAGGTGACGCCGAGGGCGCAGAACCCGGCGTCGGCCAATTCCAACCCGATCACCCAGTCGCCCGCCTCCACCGCTTCGCCGTCGAGATTGCCGAGAACGAACTGGGCCAGCCCGTCCGCGCCCGCCCCGGGAAGCGGCACCACTTGGCCGCTTTCGGTGATTTGGACCGAACCGGCGTGGGTGCGGAGGACCACCCCGTCCGGGTGGGTGGTGGAACCGACCGGACCGTGAATCCGGGCGCTCTTGATGCCCGCGCCCATCAGGTTGAAAAACAGATCCCGCTCGACGTTGGCGTCCGGCACCCCGTAACGGCTCGCCTGGCCGAGCCACCCGGGAATCTGGATGAAGGTGATGTCCTCCTCCTGTTCGGAATCGAAATAATAGAACAACTGCCGCCAGCCGACCTCCTCGACATCCTCCGCCCAGACCTCGGCCGGGGGCTGGGGATCGTTCTGATCGGTGAACGGCTTGAAAATGTCGTCCAGCAAACCGCCCGCCGCTTCCTTCAGTTCGCCCATCAGGGTTTTCCCGTAGCCGAGCACGCCGCCGTTGAGGGACACGCCGGAGTCCCGCATGGCAAGCAGCGTTTCTTCGACCTCGGTGATGTTCTTGCCTTGGGAGCCGAGGGTGTAGCCGGTGTGGAGCCCGGTTTGGGCGTTCATCGGTCCCCAGGCCGAGGTGGGGAGTTTGAATCCCGCTCCCGGGTTGTTGAAAATCTCTTCCAGGATTTTTTGATCCGACAACGGACTGCGGATGGAACCCCACCCGGTGGTGGCACCGGCAATCATGCCGAGTCCTTTGACCGTGTTGTAAACGGGCGCGGAGAGGCGGACGTTGCGGTTGGCGATGTCATCGCGCAGGGAGAACCAGGTGGCGGCGAATCCGTCGCCGCCGGTATCGAGACCGCCGAAGGTGCCGAAGGCTTGCTCGACCGCCGTTTCGAGTGGAAACTTCGTGACTTCCCTTCCGGGAATGTGGGACAGCAAGCGGGTTCCCCGGACCGACTGGGCCGAAAATTTCATTCCCCCTTGGTATCCACGCCAAAAATACTCGGCGTCCCGCAGGGCGTTGTTTTCGCCACTGGTTTCGCTGCTGGAACTGCGGTGGCGGATGATTTCGGAGTAGGTGTCGAAGGCGAAACCGGCCAGCAGGCCGCGGAATTTGAAAACGTCGTCCAAGTCCGGGCTGGTGGCGAGGAGGGTGGTCTCGTCCGGACGTTTGGGGGCGATGTCCGGGACGTTGAGAATATCGAGGGCGTAGTCGTGGGAGCTTTTCGGCTCGTAAACGGTGGTAAGGATCAAGGCGTGGTTGAGGTGAATAAACGAGTGGGTCACCTGGCCGGTGGGCACGAGCGCGTCCGAGCAAGGCTCTTCGCCGGGCAAAAGGCCGTGGTCGGGAACCAGCGGTTGGGTGAAAGCCGGGGCGTCGAAAATCAACCGGTAGGGAATGGTTTCGGGTAAAAACGTTTCGCCGGGCGCGATGGCGGTTTGGCCGAGCCTCTGCCGTGTATCCAAAATCTTGGGCATGGAAAACCGGGCGCGGAAATTTGAAGTGAACCCGGCCGGTCCGGGACCCGGTTGATCGAACACGAAAACACAATCGCCGTAAACATCCCCCGCGTCGTGCAAAGTGACCGCGCCGCGTCCAAGGGGAAACGGGTGTTGCATGGCGAGGTAAGAAGGAAGCTCCGGCCTGGTGCTGAACATGTGGGTGCCCGGTGCCACTTGCTCCAGTTGCCCGGCGGGCGGGAGAATGGAAAAAATCCGCGGCGTCAGCATCCCGCCGCCGGCGGGCACGTTGTCACCAGGGCGGTCACCGATGGAGCGGGGGCCGAGAAACGGCACGGTGACTTCCAGCGCGGAGGTCAGGGTGAAGAGGTCGTAATCGGTGAGGTCGCCGCAGAAGCCGAACTGGTCGTTCAGCTCGAAGCGAAAGGCCCCTGTCATGTCGTTTTCCGTCATGACCGGTGCCCAGACGGCGCGGATTTCAGTCAGATTGCCCAAGTAGGGGAACATCATATCCGGATGGGGCGGACTTTTCATGTCGGCGGGGATCTGGAAGGAAAAATTTCCATCCGCAACTCGCGGAGCGCCGGCCAGACTTCCGCTGACCAAGGATTCGTCGGCGTAAAACAGTTTGGCGAAAATCCGGTCAGGATACTCCGCCCCGGACGGTTCCTTGACCGGGTCTTCCTCGAAAGCCGGCTGATCGAAAGCTTCCGGGCAGTGTTCGAGAACTTTGGATTCAAAATGGGTTGATCCGAAAAGATCCAGCGGCGCCAGCCCTTCGTCACAATCGGCCAGCCCGTCCGGGAAACGGGGGATGCGGGCGATGGTGTTGCGCAGGAGGTCGAAATTGAGACCGCCCGCCTCGACCCCGAGGCTGTAGGCGGGATCGAG
>PXDN01000032.1 GCA_003566375.1 Opitutia bacterium | reverse complement strand
TTGACGATCCGCGAAGCCGACTCCCCCAAAGGGGCCTTCGCTTTTTCCCAATGAACATCCCCGTTCTCACAGGCATGATTCGGAGACGCGTCTTGGTAAACTACCGGGTCGAGCCGGAGGTTGTGGCCAAACGGTTGCCGGAAGGGTTTACCCCCAAACTTTACCGGGGGCACGCCATCGCGGGAATCTGCCTGATTCGGTTGGAAAATGTCCGCCCGAAAGGATTTCCGGCCATGGTGGGCATCACCAGCGAAAACGCGGCCCACCGGTTTGCCGTCGAGTGGGTGGATGAAGAGGGGGTTCGCCGGGAAGGGGTATACATCTCACGACGCGACACCGGTTCGCGGCTCAACGCGCTGGCCGGCGGGCGGGGGTTTCCCGGTGTCCATCACCATGCGCGTTTCCATGTCCGTGATGACGGAAACGGCATTTCCGTAAGAATCGAAGCGGACGATCTGGATGAACCGCTGGTGGAGCTGGAAGCCCGCGATGCCCCGGTTCTGCCCGCCGGTTCGATTTTTCGCTCGCTGGAGGAATCCTCCCGGTTTTTCGAAGCCGCTTGCACCGGGTATTCCCCGCGGCCCGGCAGCCGCGCGCTCGACGGGCTCCGCCTGGAGGTTCAGGGTTGGCGCGTTACCCCCCTGCATGTGGAAACCGCGCGCTCGGCCGTATTTGGGGACACCCGAAGCTTTCCTCCCGAAACCATCGCTTTCGACCACGCGCTGCTGATGCGCGACATCCTCCACGCCTGGCGCTCCGAACCGGTCCTGTTTCCCGGCGACCCGGCGGCCTGCCCGGCCAACCCCGCCGTGGCAACCGTGGTGGCCGGGTGCGAACGGAGCGCGCCGCCATGCCCGCCCCGCTCAAGTCCCCGCCCGGAGGTGATTCACCCGACAACTTCCGTATGAAATTCCCGTCCGTGTTCCGTTTACGGGTAACGGCTTTTTGCGTTTGCCAGCGCCGGACGGGCCGGTTTTCCTCCAACCCATGAAAATCGAACAAGTTGCCATTCAGCTCTACACGCTTCGGGATTTTTGCAAAACCCCCGCCGACATCGCCTCCACCATGAAAAAATGCCGCCAAATCGGCTACCGGGCGGTGCAGGCGAGCGCCCTCGGACCGATCTCCGAGGAAGAGCTGCTGCGCATCCTCGACGGAGAGGGACTCACTCTCTGCGCCACCCATGAGCCGTCGGACACCCTTCTCAACGAGCCGGAAAAAGTGGTGGAGCGGCTGGGCAAGTTGAAGTGCAAATACACGGCCTATCCTTCCCCCAAGGGCATCGATCTCGGCTCCCGCGCCGCCGTGGAGGAATGGATCGCCAAGCTCGACCGCGCCGGGGCGGTGCTGCGCGGGGCCGGTCAGGTGCTGACTTACCACAACCACCATCACGAATTCCGCCGCGTGGACGGCGACCTGATTTTCGACCTGATTTTTGATAAAACCGATCCGCAAAACCTCGGCGGGGAAATCGACACCTACTGGGTCCAATACGGAGGCGGCAACCCGGTCGAATGGTGCGAAAAACTGGCCGGGCGCCTCCCGCTGCTCCACCTGAAAGACTACGCCGTTATCGAAGAGAGCAAGGTGACCTACGCCGAGATCGGCGCCGGCAATTTGGATTTCCCGAAAATCATCGCCGCCGCTGAAAAGTCCGGATGCGAATGGTTTATCGTTGAACAGGACACCTGTCCGGGCGACCCGTTTGATTCGATCAAGAAGAGTTTCGACCACATCAAAACCCACCTTTGCGCCCATTGAGCGGGCACCCGCTCCAACCAAAAGAATCCGCCATGCCAAACGCCGATGGAATGACCCACGCCCCGCGGGGCAAACCGAAGCCGGTCTGCCAGCCGGGAGATTTTCCGTTCGCCGCCGTCGCTCTCGACCACGGGCACATCAACGGTCAATGCAACGGCCTCCTGGAGGCCGGAGGCGAGCTGCGCTGGGTCTATGACCCGGATCCCTCCAAGGTGGAGGAGTTCCGCAAACGCTACCCGTCGGCCAAAGTCGCCCGCTCCGAAAACGAAGTCTTGGACGACCCGGAGATCAAGTTGGTCGCCGCCGCCGCCATCCCCTCCGAGCGCGGACCACTTGGCTGCCGGGTGATGGAGGCGGGCAAGGATTATTTCACCGACAAAACCCCGTTCACCCAACTCTCCCACTTGGAGCAAGCCCGAGAAACCGCCGCCCGCACCGGGCAAAAATACGCGGTTTATTACAGTGAGCGGCTCCACACCGAATCCGGCATTTACGCCGGCTACCTGGTGCGCGACGGGGTGATCGGCGAGGTCATCCAGGTCATCGGCCTCGGGCCGCACCGCCTCAACAAGCCGCGGCGGCCGGACTGGTTTTTCAAAAAAGCCCAATACGGCGGCATTCTTGCCGACATCGGCAGCCATCAGGTTGAACAATTTTTGTATTACAGCGGTGCCAAGGACGCGGAGGTCAAACACGCCGCCGTGGCCAATTTCGGCAACCCCGACACTCCCGAGCTGGAGGATTTCGGCGAAGCCAATCTGATCGGCGACAACGGGACCAGCAATTACCACCGCGTGGACTGGTTCACTCCCGACGGTCTCCGCACCTGGGGGGACGGCCGCACCCTAATTCTCGGCACCAAGGGCTACATCGAGTTGCGCAAATACATCAACGTCGCCCAAAGCGACGCCACCGACCATGTTTTCGTGGTGACCGGCGACCGCGAGGAACACCACCACGTCAAAGGCAAAGTCGGCTTCCCCTTCTTTGGCGAGTTGATCCTCGACTGCTTGAACCGCACGGAAAAAGCCATGACCCAGGAGCACGCTTTCAAGGCCGCCGAGCTGTGCCTGAAATGCCAGGAAGCCGCCGTGCGCATCCGCTGACGGGTGAGCCGCCCTCCCGGGTGGTCGTCCAAGGAAGGGTGAGCGTCCGGGTCGGACGTTGGTAAAAGTGTTCATCACCGTACTTCCCGTATGGCGATTCCAGCCGACGGCGATAACATCGGGTTGCCCACACCCAACTTGTCCTCCGGGCTACTTCCCGTGCAACTTTTTCCGACTGGCAGGGTTGTGAAGAGGCGAACCCGTCTCCATCCTTACATTATGCGCCCGCCGGGAAAACCGAAGTTTTGGCTGACCGCCGCCGGATGTCTCGCCCTTATCTGGGCCGGGGCGTTCGCCGCCGTGTGGCTGGTCCGCCAGACCGAGCCGACGGCGGAGGATGTCCAGCGCCTCCTCGCCCGCCAATCGGTCGCCGATCTTGCCGGTAACGCCCGCCAGGATCTGATCAACCGTTTGGCCGACCGGATCAACCGGCTTTCTTTCGAGGAACGCCAGCGCCTGCGCCGCTCCGAAGAGTTGGACCGGTTTTTCTTATCCCTGACCGAGGCCGAGCGCCACGCGTTCATGGACGCCACCCTGCCGCGCGGCATGCGCCAGCTCATGCAGGCCCTCAACGACATGCCCGCCCAGGAACGGCAGCGCCTGGTGGACCGCGCCTTGCGCGACCTCCGCGAGACGGGTCCGGACGAAACCCCGGTCAACGTGGATGACGAGGAAACCCGCCGTCTCGTTTCCCACGGGTTGGAGGCGTATTTCGAAGAGGCCAGCCCCGAGACCAAGCTGCAGATTGCCCCGCTCATCGAACAACTCCAGCGTCGCCTCCAGCGCACCCATTAACATGCGCCGCCCCAACCCCGGTTCCGGATTCACCATGGTGGAATTGCTGACGGTGATCGCCATTCTCGGCATTCTCGCCGCGATTCTCGTGCCGACGGCCAGACTGGCGCGGGAATCGGCCCGCGCGGCGGCCTGCCTCTCCAACCTTCGCCAAATCGGATTCGCCCTCCAATTGTATTTGCAGGAGCACGACGACCGGTTTCCGGAGCTGGCCACCGGTCCAACGGAGGAAGACCCGCACCAGCGGCCCGCGCTCGCCGAAACGCTTCGCCCTTACGCGGGCGATGAGGCCCTCTTCGCCTGCCCGGAAGATGACCGCCATTTTCCCGCCCACGGCAGCAGCTATTACTGGAACAGCCTGCTCAACGGCCAGCCCCTCGGCAGCGCCAATCTCTTCGGTCTGGTCAGCGAACCGACCCGCATCCCCGCGGTTTTCGACGCCGGCTCCTTTCACCGCGCCGGCGCCCAGTTTCTTTTTCTCGACGGCAGCGCCGACCAACATCCCCGTTTTTTCACCGACTGATGATCGAACTGCGCGACCTGAAAAAATCGTTCGGCGGACGCCCCGCTCTCCACCCGCTCAACCTGGGCGTGCCGCGCGGCGAAATTTTCGGGTTGCTCGGCCACAACGGTGCCGGCAAAAGCACCGCCATCGGTCTGCTCCTCGGCCACCTCGCTCCCGACGGCGGGGGCGCTTGGATCAACGGCATCCATGTCCAGACCGACCGCTTTGCGGCCATCCGCCGCACCGGCGCGATTTTCGAAACCCCGGCCTTTTATCCTTATCTCTCGGGTTACCGCAACCTGCGGATTTTCGCCGATTATTCCGAGCGGGTCCCGTTGGCGAAATTCGAGGAAGCCATCACTCTGGTCGGCCTCGATCAGCGCATCGGCGACAAGGTGAAAACCTACTCGCACGGCATGCGCCAGCGTCTCGCCCTTGCTCAGGCGCTGTTGCCGGAACCGGAACTGCTGATCCTCGATGAGCCGTCCGACGGGCTCGATCCGGAGGGGATTCACGAAATGCGCGTCACCATCCAGCGCCTGAACCGCGAAAAAGGAATGACCATTCTGTTTGCCTCGCACCTGCTCAGCGAGGTGGAGCAAATCTGCCACCGCATCGGCATTCTCTTCGCGGGTAACCTGATCTTTTGCGGCTCCTGGCGGGGTGACAACGGGCGCGGGCGTCCCCACCGGCTGCGGGCCGGCAAACCCGCGAGGGCGGAAACGGTGTTGCGCGGACGGCCCGGGCTCTCCGCCGAACCCGTCGGCGGACCCGGAGAATGGCTTGTGTCTCCGGCCCCCGACGACCCGCCCGCCCGCCTTCTCGCCGACCTCGCGGCCGCCGGGGCGGAGGTCGATTGGTTTGCCCCGGAGGAACCGTCGCTGGAGGCCTTTTATTTGGAAAAACTGCGCGACTGGAGGCGCCGTTCCCCATGAGGATGTCCGCCGGCCCCCTCGCCCTTTTTCCACGCCAAGTCGGTCATGAGCTGACCAAGCTGTTTGCCCGGCCCCGCACCCACATCGGCTTTGGGATGTTTTTGCTCTTTGAGATCCTCATTCTCTCTCTGCTGCAACTTCCCAAGCCGAAAGCCTCCTACCAGCGGATGCTGGAGGCCAACGGGTATTTGTTTGAGCACTACTTTTCCGGTCTGACCCTCGCCGTGGTCATCGTGACCAGCGCGGCTTTTCTCCTCGGCGCCCTCTTTCTCGCGCTGGTCTCCGGCGACATCGTGGCCAAGGAAGTGGAGGACGGCACGATGCGCATGATTCTCAACCGCCCGGTGCCGCGCGCCCAATTGCTGGTTGTCAAATGGCTGTCGTGCGTGGTTTACACCTTTGCCCTGTTGTTTTTCATCGGCGGCACCAGTCTCGCGGTCGGGTTGATTTTCCAAGGCTGGGGCGGTCTTTTTGTCTATTCGCCGCTGGCGGGCGTTTTTGCCATTTACGAAGGAGGCGAGGGGTTGGCCCGCATGGGACTGGCGGTCTTTTGGCTGGCCCTCGTCTCCTGCGTGATCAGCTCGATCGGGTTTTTCTTTTCCTGCCTTCCGGTGAAACCGGCCGCCGCCTCCATCGTGACATTGGCCATCATTTTCGCCGATTTCGTGATGAGCAACCTTCCCCAGTTCGCCGACCACCAAGTGTGGTTTCTCAGTTACCACATGCGCACTTGGGTTCTGGTCTTCGAACCACTCATCCCGTGGGCCGGAATCCTGGAATCACTCCTTTGGCTCGGCGCGGTCAACGCCACCTGCCTCTTTCTCGGCATCCTCATCTTCTCCCAACGCGACTTCAAAAGTTGAGGAGAGAACCACCAGGCTTCACGGACCCATCGGTTTGAACGCGACAATAATTTTAGCAGCTGCTAAAATTATTGTCGCGTTCGGGGGGAACTGAGTTGGGTGCACCGCTCATTCCAATGCTTCCTCAAACCGGAGCGTTGTAGGGGCCGCGGTTGGGTTGCCGGGCACCCAGGCCCTCGATTTCAATAATGGTTTGGCCGGTGGCGTCATGGGGCCTGAGCCGGACCACCATGGCGGCCAGGTCGGGCCCGTTGACCGTGGCGACCGCGCCGAGGTAGTGGATGCCGTTGAAGTTGAAATATCCGCCGGCGTGCCGGTGCCCGTAAAAAACCGCCGCCACATTGCCTTTGCCGGCAAACAAGGCCCTGACCTCGGCCGCGTTTTTGATCATATGGTTCAGGGAACTGCTGTCGAAGCACTGGTGGGAAAACACGATCACCGGCAACCCTTCTTTTTTTGCCGATTCCAAAGTGTGGTCAAGCCACTCTATCTGGACGGGAGGGATGAATGAATCCGTCCACGAAAAATTTCCCCGGTGGTAGGAGGTGCCGTCCTCCCGGAAATTCGGATCAAGAATCACGAAACGGTAGCCGGCTTGGTCAAAATAATAATGGGGCGCTTTGAACGTGGTGGAGACATCTTCGAGAAAATCGTTTTTCCCGAGGTCTCCAAGATCGTGGTTGCCCATCACGTAGTGCTTCGGGCCTGTAAATTGGGCAAACGCCCCGTCCATATCCCGCAGCCAAGAGCGGGAGGTTCCCCGATTGCCGCTCTCCTGAATGACATCGCCGACATGAATGGCGAAATCGAGGCCGCGTTGATTGAAAACTTCCACCGTCTCTTCAACGTTTCCGAGGGAGGATCGAAAAAAGCGCGGTCGGTCGGTGTCGGGAAAATCCCCGGAATGGGTGTCGGCGATCAACCCGAACGCAAGGGGGCCGGCCGGCTTCCGGTGTTTCGGCAGAGAGACGTTGACTCGAAGAAACAGTTTGTCCGAACCGCCGAGAGCGCCGGGAATCAGGGAGGCGAGGCCGCAGGCCGTCGCTTGTTTCAGGAATCGGCGCCGCGGATGATAAGGGGAAGGGGATTTCATGGCTCGGGAATTCTCACTTGCAAAACGGTGTTGAAGGCGCGGTCGATGATAACGGAGGCATCGGCCTCCTCCCAATCCTCCAAGCCGGTGCTGATTTCCACGGTGCGGGAGACGTTCACCGCCTCGGGATTTTTGCGAACCGTTACGACCAGAAATTCCGGGTTGGCATGGGCGGGACGCTGAAGCTGCAAAGGAACCATCCGGTTGGTTTCCAGGGGGTGGCCGCCAAAAGCGAATTTGAGGGCGTTGGCCATGCCTTCGCCGGCGGGAGCCGCTTCCGGCAGGGATTGCTCCGGGGAGAGGCCGTGACTGAAAACCCAGTCATTGTAGCCGTCGTGCTGGAATTGCGACAGGCGGTTGGGCGGGATTTTTTGAAGAAGCCGAATCTCCCGGTGGCTGAGCACGCGGTCCCAAACGGCCGCCTCGTCGATCCAGCCCTCCCAGTTGCGCCCGCCGCCGGTGCGGTGGGCGCCGATATTGAGGTAAGTCGAGGGCGAGAGGGAAGTGGCGTTGGGCCGTGGAGTGACCACGCCGATGGCGGTGCCGTTGTGAAAAACCTTGTGTCGTTTGGTGGCCGCGTCGTGGGTCACCGCGATGTGGTGCCATTGCCGGTGGGGGCCGGAGGGAAACGAGGTGCTGGGGGTGGGGGAGAGGATGGAGCCGTTGTCGTGGGTGAACACTTCCGCCGACGGGGTTTCCGCCAGCAACCGCAAACCAAAGGAGACCGGCCAGTTGTTGCCGTTGGAAGCCTCCATGACGAAATAGCGGTCGTTTCCGGAAATCTCCTCCACGTCGAGGTAAT